>JAXDJM010000206.1:0-11977 GCA_034665605.1 Actinomycetota bacterium
CCCGCTGGGATCGGTGGTCTGACTTGATTGCGTTCGGTGGTTCGGGGGCGGTGCGATACGCGACGAAGATCCGGGTGACCGATACCAGAGCAGCCAGTTGCAACACCGGAGGTACGACATTTATGACGGTCACTAGAACATCGTTCAGAGACGTCAGCTGGACGACCAGTTGCAGGGTGAGCACGGGCAGGATGTAGAGGACGCCGAAGATGACGATCACCGGGATCCGGATCGGTCGGGTCAGAGCGGCGCTCGTCTTCAGGGCCGCGATCGGCAGCTGACGCTCGATGGCCGCAGCCGGCAGGCTCAGAGCGAAGATGCCCCCCACGATGAACGCCCCAACCACAACCGCGAACAGGCCGCCCACGATCATCACGAAGAACAACAGGCTCGTGCCTACGAATCGCCAGAAGCAGCGGTTGCGGAAAGCAGCGAGTAGCCACCGGTCCGCGCTCGATTCGGGGGTATCGGCTGCCGCCGCCAGGCAGGTCGAGATCTGGATGTAGGTCGACACCAAAGCGAGGACCAACAGCGAGAGGAGCGCCCCGTTGTCGGAAGACGACAGGCGGGACGAGACGACGGTCACGAGCACGCTCACCCCGACCAGCGTGAGGAAGGGGGGCCGCGTGATCGTCCGGAGCGCGTCGGCCATCTCGTGCACCGGCTGGAGCGGTATCGAAGGCTCGCGCATGTAGGCGAATCCTATGGCCGCACTCTCGTGCGAACCGGGTCCCGCGGCCCCCGACGACGAGCGGTTTTGGGGCGTTCTTCACGAGCGCGCTAACCGTTGAGCCGTAAGGGCTGCATGGTAGTTTTCGCCCCGGTGTCCAGGGGTTTCGCGTGGGCGAGGAACGCTCCTGCGGATGCCTGGCTCCCACGGATCTTGCAAGGCATCTAAAGCCGAACGCGGTAGGGAGCGACGTCCTCAGTGCCTGAAGGTTATTTCGGCCAGTACGTGACGATCGGGATCTTCGGGATCGTCGGCGTGGTCCTCGTCGTCGGGACCTTGGCGCTATCCCGTCTGCTGCGGCCGGCGGTCTACGACGCCGGCAAGTACACGACCTACGAGTCCGGGATCGACCCCATCGGTCATGGGTGGAGCCAGACCAACGTTCGCTATTACATATTCGCTTTGCTATTCGTGGTCTTCGACGTCGAGGCCGTCTTCTTGTTCCCCTGGGCGGTGGTCTTCAAGGCCCTCGGCACTCAGGCGCTGATCGAGATGACGATCTTCATCGGGATCTTGGCCCTTGCCCTCATCTATGCGATCCGCAAGCGGGTGCTGGAATGGGCGTGATCGAGAAGGTCAAGCTGCCGAAGCCGGCCGCGTGGGCCCTGAACTGGAGCCGGAAGTACTCGCTGTGGATGATGCAGTTCGGCCTCGCTTGCTGCGGTATCGAGATGGGGGCCGCGATCGCCTCCAAGTTCGACATCATCCGGTTCGGGGTCATCCCGTTCCCCGCATCCCCGCGCCAAGCCGACCTCTTGATCGTCGCCGGAACCGTGACGGACAAGATGGCCGCTCCGATCAAACGCGTCTACGACCAGATGCCAGAGCCCAAGTACGTGATTTCGATGGGATCGTGCGCGAACTGCGGAGGCCCTTACTGGGATTCGTATTGCGTAACCAAAGGTGTCGACCAGATCATGCCGGTCGACGTCTACGTCCCGGGGTGTCCTCCGCGGCCCGAGGCTTTGCTCCAGGGCATCATCAGGCTCCAAGAGAAGATCGCGAACGAGGATCCCTCCGTGAAGTGGCGTGGGCACTCTACTGAGATCCCGCACATCCCCGAGCCGGGTCTCGCCGGAGGGGTTTGATGCCGGTAACGGAAAGACTGTCGGCGGAGGACGCGTTACAGCGAGCGTCGGCGTTGCTCGGCGATCGTGCCCAGCCAACGATCAATCACGGTCAACTCGACATCGCGTGCTCGCTCGAGCAATACGTGAGCGTGATCGAGTCTCTCGTCGACGACGTCGGCTTGCGGTGCAACTTCTTTACGTTCCTTAGCGGCGTGGACCGTTCTGAGGTCGCCGACAACCCCGGCTCCCTCGAAGTGCTGGTTCATCTTTATTCGCCGGAGCACGTGGTCCACGCGAACATCCACGTGCCGGTAGATGCCGAGAACCCCCACTGCCCGACGATCACGCACCGGTTCGACGGCGCGCAGTGGCACGAACGCGAGTGCCACGAGATGTTCGGGATCGTTTTCGACGGCCACCCGCGCCTCGTCAACCTGCTCCTGCCCGAGGACTTCACGGGTCATCCCGGGCTCCGATCCTTCAAGCTCCCAGGCCGGCAAGTGAAGGACTGGCCGGGCGCGAAGGACCCCGAAGAGGCCGCGGCGGGAGGTCGCTGATGTCGATCGTTCACGACTCTCACTCCGTCGCGCCCGCCGAAGAGCTCACGCCTGAGCTTTCCGAAAAGGCACTGCAGACGGAGCAGATGATCCTCAACGTGGGCCCGCAGCATCCTGCGACCCACGGAGTCTTCAGGCTTCTTGCAACCATCGACGGCGAGCGACTCGTCGAAGCCGACCCGATCATCGGTTACATGCACCGCGGCTACGAGAAGCTTCTCGAGGCGCGGGACTACCGGCAGATAACGAACCTGGTCTCGCGGACGGACTGGCTGTCGGGGATCAATAACGAGCTTCCTCTCGCCCTCGCGATCGAGAAGATGATGGAGCTCGAGGTTCCCGAACGCGCGCAATACGTGCGCGTGATCATGCTCGAGATGAACCGGATCTTGAACCACTTGATGTTCTTTGCATCCTTCGGCGCCGAGCTTGGCGCGATCACACCGACGTTCTATGCGTTCCGCGAACGCGAGGACATCCAGTTTGCGATGGAGATGGCGACCGGGGGCCGGATGCACTTCGGTTTCTTCCGGCCGGGTGGATTGAAAGAGGATCTTCCGGCCGGCTTCTTAGACCACGCCCTTCGCGGCGTGCGGCAAGTTATCAAACGGCTTCCCGACTACGAGGATCTATTGATCGGCAACGAGATCTTCAAGCAACGCACTATCGGGATAGGCGTTCTGTCTCAGGAGCACGTGCTGTCCTACGGCGTTACCGGCCCCATCGCGCGCGGCTCGAACCTCGACTTCGACGTGCGCAAGGACGAGCCATATCTCGTCTACGACCACTTCGACTTCGACGTGCACTCGGCCCCCAACGGCGACTGCTTCGACCGTTTCTGGGTTCTCGTCCACGAGGTCGTCGAATCCGCCCGGATAGTCGAGCAAGCGATCGAGGGGTTGCCGTCGGGCGCGTTCACCGGCAAGGTCCCGCGCGTGATCCAGGCGCCTCCGGGTGAGGTTTACGTGCGGACCGAGAACCCGCTCGGCGAGCTCGGCATGTACCTGATCTCCGACGGCGACCGGAAGCCTTACCGGTTGAAGCTCAGAACGCCGTCCTATTCGAATGTCTCCGCGTTGCCTGCGGTGCTCAGAGGAACGCTTGTTGCGGACATGATCGCGATCCTCGGCTCCTTCTTCTTCGTCCTCGGAGATATCGATCGCTGATGCATCACATCTTCGCGGGGGCAGAGTTATTCAGCGGCATACATCTGAATCCGTGGGTCATCCTGGCCATCAAGGTCGTGGTGATCCTGAGCTTCGTTCCCGTTGCAGCACTGACCGGCGGCTACGCACTCCACAAGGTGATGGCTCACCTGCAGCATCGCGTGGGGCCGATGTATGCCGGCGCATTCCATGGGTGGGCTCAGACCCTCGCCGACGGCATCAAGTTCATCTACAAAGAAGACGTCATCCCCGACGCGGCCGACAAGCGAGTCTTCAAGCTCGCTCCGATCATGGTGTTCGTTCCGATCTTGATGCTCTATCTCGTCATCCCGGTCGACAAACGACTGGTGGTCGAGAACATCGACGTCGGGGTGTTCTATCTGCTCGCGATCGGCTCCGTTTCCACGATCGGCGTGCTGATGGCGGGGTGGTCGTCGGCCAACAAGTACTCGCTGATCGGCGCGCTGCGTGCCGCGGGTCAACTACTCGCTTACGAATTGCCGATCGTCCTGACGGTGGCCGCGGTTGCCATGTACGCGGGGACGTTGTCGGTCACCGGGATCGTCGAGAAGCAGCACTGGCCGCTGATCATCTGGCCTCCGGGCCTTGGGCTGATCGCGTTCTTGATCTTCTTCGCCGGCGCCACTGCGGAGATGACCGTTCCACCGTTCGACATGCCGATCGCCGAGTCAGAGATCATCACCGGCGCGTTCACCGAGTACACCGGGATGCGCTTCATCTTCAGCGTGTTCTTCGCGGAGATGGGCCACATGATCGCGTTCAGCGGGATAGCAACCGCGTTGTTCCTCGGTGGTTATCGGCCGATCGTTCCGATCCCTGGGCTGGACAAGATCCCGGGCATCTTCTGGTTCTTCGGCAAGTTGTGCTTCGTCGTCTTTCTGTTCTTGTGGGTACGACCTACTTTCCCACGCCTGCGCGAGGACCAGCTCCAGCGTTTCGCTTGGAAGGCGCTGATCCCGCTGTCGCTGTTGTTGGTTCTCGGTATGGGCGCATGGGTGCTGTACGCATGAGAGGGCGCTGAGAGTGGCAACGACAGATCTCGAGAAGCTCAAGCAGGCACGGCGCTTCGGCGTCGGTATCGGCCTGTTGAAAGGCCTCGCCGTCACCTTCAAACACCTGTTCAAACACAACACCGTCATCCAATACCCGGATGTGAAGCAGGACCTGCCGTCTCGTACCCGGGGGGTCATCGCGCTCAAGGAAGAAAACTGCACGGTGTGCATGCTGTGCGCGCGCGAATGTCCCGACTGGTGCATCTACATCGATTCGCACAAAGAGACTCTGCCGCCCAAGCGCGAAGGAGGCAGGCCGCGCAAGCGCAACGTCCTCGATCGTTTCGCTATCGACTACGCGCTGTGCATGTACTGCGGTATCTGCGTCGAAGTTTGTCCCTACGACGCTCTGTTCTGGAGCCGCGAGTTCGAGTACTCCGAATACGACATCCGTCAGTTGACCCATGAGAAAGAGAAGTTGTCGGACTGGATGGCGTCGGTCCTCCCGCCACCCGCGCTCGAAGAAGGCGCGTTGCTGCCCGGTCAAGAGGATGGAGCCGCGACGAAATCCGCCGTCCCATCGACCGCGTCGACACCGCAAGCAACCGTCGAGGCGAGCGGCGCGCGACCCCCGACCACCACGTCGTCGGCCGTCGAGGCGCGCCCGCAGCAAGCCGAAGCGGCTCCTAAAGCGGGGACCGCCGCGACCGAAGCCGCCCGACCCGCCGGATCGCTTCCTGCGCAAGAGCGGGATCAAGCCGCGCAGAAGCCGACCACCGAGACCTCGGAGGCGCCGCCCGAACAACCGGCCGTGATGACGCAAGAGACCAAAGAGACCGGTGCGCCGTCGGTGCCCGACACCGCAAAGAAGGCAGAGCCCTCGGAAGCGCCGGCGCCTCAGCAGAAGGCTCCGGCAAGTACTCCGGAGACGGCCGAGCAAGCGAAGCCGGGCCCCAACGTCGAGGTGCCGCGCGAGGCCCCGCATCCGGTCGCGCTCGAGAGGACCGAGGATCCGGAAGCGGTCTATGAACAGGTCCTCGCCGAACAGCGTTCGAAGGGGTCGTCGCCTCAGGTTGCCGAAGCCCGTGCCAAGGTCGCGCGCGTCAAAGCCGAGCGTGGCATCAAGAGAGGGCCGACCCCGATGAACGTCGAGCACCCGGTCCCAAGCGCTCCCGTTCCGGGCGAACAGATCCCCGCAACACCCGGCGGTGCTCCCGAGGCATCCGAGCCCAAGCCCGAACAAGGGCCGGTCGCTCCTACGGACTCCGAGGAGACCAATGGCTGAGACTTGGCAGCAGGTCATCTTCTGGATGATTGCCGTCGTCATGGCGTTCGCTGCACTGCGCGTCGTAACCAGCGGCAACGTCATCCACGCAGCCCTGTACCTGGTCGCCACGCTGATGGGAGCTGCCGGCCTCTACGTCTTGTTGCTCGCCGAATTTGTCGCGTGGGTGCAGGTACTCGTCTATGTCGGCGCGGTCGTTGTCCTGATGCTCTTCGGGCTCATGCTCACCCGCGCCCCCATCGGCAAGGCCAACTTCGACAACAACCAGAGGGTCCTTGCCGCGGTGTGCGCCGGGGCTCTGTTCGGCGTGATGACGTGGATCATGGTGACTGCGTTCAAGGGCCAGAGATTGACGCTGGCACACGCGCCGGGCACCAAGACGGCGACGATCGGCGCGGCCATCTTCTCTTCCTATGTATGGCCGTTCGAGATCGTTTCGGTATTGCTGCTCGCCGCCCTGGTGGGGGCCGTCGTGATCGCCAGGAGAGACATCTGATGCCTGTCTCTTATTTCCTCGTCTTGTCGGCGTTGCTGTTCTCGATCGGTGTGTACGGCGTGCTGGCTCGCAACAACGCGGTACTGGTCCTGTTGTCGATCGAGCTGATGCTGAACTCGGTCAACATCAATCTCGTCGCGTTCGCGGTGATGTTCAAGACGCAAGGCATCGCCGGACTGGTCTTTGCTCTGTTCATCATCGCGGTGGCCGCCGCGGAAGTAGGCGTCGGCCTCGCGATCGTGATCCTCATCTTCCGCAACCGACAAGACGTCGATGTCGATGAGTTATCCCTGATGAAATGGTGACGCGATGAACGTTGCAGCCGCGGCGATCAAAGCGGGATCTATCAGCCGCATCATGTGGCTGGTACCCCTGTTGCCCGCCGTTTCGTTCGTCCTGATCCTCTTCTTCGGAAAGAAGACCCGAAGTCACGGGCATGCGATCGGCATCGCAGCCATGGCGGGGGCGTGGATCCTGTCGATGGCCGGTTTCCTTAACCTGGTCGGCACTCACATCGCGGTGCAGAGGGCGTGGACCTGGTTCACGTTAGATAGCGACTTCAAGCTCCAATTCGGCATGAGCTACGACTTCTTGTGCGCCGTGATGTTCGTGGTGGTGACGAGCATCTCGCTGTTGGTGCAGATCTATTCCACCGGCTACATGCACGATGACAAGCGATACACGTGGTTCTTCGCGGTGCTGTCGTTGTTCACCTCATCGATGTTGTTCCTCGTCATCGCCAACAACCTCCTGCAGATGCTGGTCGGGTGGGAGGGCGTCGGTGTGTGCTCCTACCTGTTGATCGGGCACTACTGGGAAGAGAAAGAGAACTCCTCGGCCGCGATGAAGGCGTTCATCACGACGAGGGTCGGTGATGTCGGCTTCATGTTCGGCATCTTCGTCTTATTCGTCGCGGGACACACGTTCAACATCCAGATCCTCAACCACTCCGCTGCGACCGGACAGATCTCTCAGACAGCCCTCACCGCCGGAGCACTTCTGCTGTTCTGCGGTGCCGTCGGAAAGTCGGCGCAGTTCCCCTTACACGTGTGGCTGCCCGACGCCATGGCCGGTCCGACCCCGGTGTCCGCGCTGATCCATGCCGCGACGATGGTGGTCGCGGGGATCTATCTGGTCGCCCGGATGTTCCTGGTGTTCCAGAGCGCCCACGCGGCGCTGGACGTCGTCGCGATCATCGCGTCGATAACGATGGTGATAGCCGCCGCTCTTGCCTGCGTGCAAGACGACATCAAGAGGGTCCTCGCATACTCGACGATCTCGCAGCTCGGTTACATGATGGCCGCGCTCGGCGTCGGCGCGTACACGGCGGCGATCTTCCACTTGTTCACGCACGCGTTCTTCAAAGCCCTGTTGTTCCTCGGAGCCGGTTCGCTTATCCATTCGGTGCACTCGAACAACATGTCCGACATGGGGGGCTTAAGGAAGTACATGCCTCACACGTTCAAGACGTTCATCATCGGCTCGCTAGCGCTGGCCGGCATCTTTCCCTTAGCCGGATTCTTCTCGAAGGACGAGATCATCGGCGAGGCTTTCCGCTCCGCCAGCTCGGGTACGCAAGCGACTGCTTGGATCGTCTTCATCTCGGCGATCGTGACCGCGTTCTTGACCGCGGTGTACATGGGCCGTGCATGTATCAAGACGTTCTGGGGCGAGTACAGGGGGCATGGAACTCCGCACGAGAGCCCCGGCTCGATGGTGACTCCACTGTGGGTGCTTGCCATCGCAACGATCGGCGCGGGTTTCATCGGCTTCCCGGTGATCGGGCCGTTCAAGAACTGGATCAACGTTCCGGGCGAAGAACATCCGGGCTTCTCTTACGGCTACAACATCATCCTTCCGGCCATATCCGTCGGCCTCGCTCTGTTCGGGATATGGCTCGCATGGCAGTTGTTCCAGAAGAAGAGGTGGCAGGTCGACATCTTGGGCAGCCCATTCGCGTGGTTCTACCGGTTCATCGAGAACAAGTACTACTTGGACGACATCTATCTCCGGTTCATCGTCAAGCCGATCCAGTACACGTTCTCGAAAGCTGCGTACTGGACGAATCAGCACATCCTTGACGGTGCGGTCAACGCGGCCGGCAAGGGATCGGTGGCTCTCGGGGACTTCACCTACCGGGACGTGGATCAGCAAGTGGTCGACTTCGCAGTGAACGGAGCAGCGGGCATCACGGGGCTTACCGGAGGCCTGCTGAAGTACATCCAGTCGGGAAACGTCCAGCGTTATGCGGCGATCCTGTTCCTAGCGACCGCGATATTCGTCGCCGTGCTGGCGATCACTTAGATATAGGAGGGGGATAGGGCTTTATGGAGTGGGTCGATACCTGGGGCGTCAGTCTCACGACGTTTCTTCCGATCGTCGGCGCGATCGTCATCCTCTTCTGGCCGTCGGCACAAGAGAAGGCGATCAAGACGATAGCCACGTTGTTCGCGGGCCTCGCGCTCGTAGCCGGCATCCTGTTGTTGTTCCGGTTCGACTTCTCCCGCGCGGGCGACATACAGCTCGACGGTAGTTATCGATGGATCCCGCAGATCGCGGCCCGCTATCACATAGGTGTGGATGGGATCTCCCTGCCGCTGTTGGAGCTGTCCCTGCTCGTGTGTTTCTTGTGCATGATCTATCTCTGGTGGCACGTGCCCGACCCGGGCAAGCCGAAAGCGCTCTTCGCGCTCGTGCTGCTCCTCGAGACCGGCA
This sequence comes from Actinomycetota bacterium, assembly GCA_034665605.1. Taxonomy (GTDB): domain Bacteria; phylum Actinomycetota; class CADDZG01; order CADDZG01; family WHSQ01; genus JALZGD01. The sequence continues at coordinate 9,033 of JAXDJM010000206.1, forward strand.
TGAACGGTTCGTTCATCGCGTTGGATCTGATCCTGTTCTTCATCTTCTGGGAGGCGGTCCTCGTTCCGATGTACTTCATCATCGGGATCTGGGGCGGGCCGCGTCGGCAGTACGCATCGGTGAAGTTCTTCCTCTACACGCTGTTGGGCTCGATCTTCATGCTGCTGGGGTTCTTGGCGCTGTACTTCCAGGCGCACACGTTCGACATGATCGCGTTGCGAGATCTGCACGGGTCGCTGTTCACTACGGGTTTCCAGAACGTCGCATTCCTGGCGTTGTTCCTCGGTTTCGCGATCAAGGTCCCGATGTGGCCGTTCCATACGTGGCTGCCCGATGCGCATACCGAAGCCCCCACGGTCGGCTCGGTATTGCTCGCTGCGATCTTGCTGAAGATGGGGACGTACGGATTCATCCGGATCGCGATCCCGATCCTTCCGCAGGCGGCCGTGAACTATGCCCCCATAATCGGCGTGCTTGCGGTGATCGCGATCATCTACGGAGCTCTGTGCTGTCTCGCGCAGACCGACCTGAAACGTCTGATCGCGTTCTCGAGCGTCGGCCACATGGGGTTCGTGATGCTCGGTATCGCGACGCTCACCAACCGCGGGATCAACGGCGCAGTGTTCGGGATGGTTGCCCACGGGCTGATCACCGGGATGCTGTTCTTCCTGGCGGGATCGATCCACGAGCGGTATCACACGCGAGAGATCGCCGACCTCGGCGGCATCCTTCAACAGATACCGAAGTTCGGGACGATATTCAGCTACGCGGCGATCGCTTCACTTGGGCTGCCCGGCCTGGCGGGATTCTGGGGTGAAGTGCTTGCCTTGCTTGGTGCGTATCACCCGGCAGCCGGGTTGAACGTGCCGTTGTTCAGAGTCTTGATGGTGTTCGGTGGGATCGGGACGGTTCTCACCGCCGGGTACCTCTTGTGGACGATCCAGAGGATCAACCTCGGTCGTATCCCCGAGAAGTTCGCAGCGAGCCCGATCGGCGACGTCGCCGCACTCGAGTGGGTCGCGTGGGCGCCGCTGCTGTTGCTGATCATCGTTGCGGGGTTCTATCCGTCACTGGTGCTCCACTCGACAGACGCGGCCGTGCAGCACCTCGTGGGGTTCTTCACGTGATGCCATGCATCTAGCGCAGACCCTCTCGTTCCACCTGACCAATTCGCCGGTCGACTGGCATGCGATCTCGCCGGAGCTGGTTCTCGCCGGCGCCGCATTCTTCGTCCTGCTCGCAGACCTGTTCCTGCCCGAGGATGCGAAGTGGCTCGCGATGCCGCTGTCGGCGGCCGGGCTATTCGGCACCCTTGCCGCGGTCGTCTCGCTGATCGGGGGCGGCGACCGCGCCACGTTCTCGGGCGCCTATCAGGTGAACGGGTTCGCGCTTCTGTTCAAGGGATTGTTCTGCGTCATCGGTCTGATCGTTCTTGCGATCTCGTTCCACTACTTCCGCTCGGGCCGCTACCCGCAGGGTGAGTACTACTTCTTGATGCTCTGCTCGCTTCTGGGCGGAGTCGTTATGGCGTCTGCTCGCGACCTCATCACGATCTTCATCGCGATCGAGCTCATCAGCGTCCCAGCCTTCATCATGGCGGGGCTTAGAAAGGGCGACGCTCGCTCGAACGAGGCTGCGCTGAAGTTCTTCTTGTTCGGAGTGCTATCGACGGCACTGATGTTGTACGGCATGTCGTTGATCTACGGGGTGACCGGACAGACTCAGCTCGACGCGATCCGGCACGCGCTCGTGACCGTGGGGGACAAGCCGATCGTCGCGTTGTCGGTGTTCTTCGTCGTCGTCGGCTTCGCCTTCAAGATCTCGGCGGTTCCATTCCATTTCTGGGCCCCCGATACCTACGAGGGCGCGCCATCTCCCGTAGCTGCTTTCTTGTCGACGGCGTCGAAGATCGGTGGCTTCGTCGGGCTGCTCATCTTGATGTTCGTCGCGTTCCCGGGTGTCTCGGATACGTGGCGACCCGCGTTCGCGGTCCTCGCGGTCCTGACGATGACGGTGGGGAACCTCATCGCACTCCGTCAAAGGAACATCATCCGACTGCTCGCTTATTCGGGGATCGCGCAATCTGGATACGTGCTCGTCGCGTTCGCGCTCGTGAAGCCGGGGGCCGCGACGAATGCCCAAGCTTTCAAGTCGGCGCTTATCTACCTTGCCATCTACGGGATCATGGATCTCGGAGCGTTTGCCGCGGCGGTCGGTTTCGCGCGGCGCGGAGGCTCGTACTTCATTGACGACTACGCGGGCTTGTGGCAGCGGAGCCCTGCACTTGCGACGATGCTCGCCGCGTTCTTGGTGTCGCTGGCCGGCGCGCCTCCGATGGCCGGGTTGTGGGCAAAGCTGTTCATCTTCCTCGCAGCGATCGATGCTCACGTGTACTGGCTTGCCGTCGTGATGGGCGTGAACTCGGTGATCGCCGCGTGGTACTACCTAGCGGTCGTCAAGAGGATGTTCTTCGATGCTCCCGAGTCGACCGACGCGGTCGAGGTGCCTTACCTCCTCCGGGCCGCGATGGGGCTCGCCGTGCTCGCTTTGTTCGCGGTGTTCGTCTACCCTCCGATCGTCACGGCGCTCGCCTCGCACTCGGTGCTGTGACTAGTCGAAACCACCCACATAGGCCATAGGCGGGCCTAAAAGGGACAAATAGGGTTGTTTTACAGCTCCGGAATGCGCCGGCTCGGCCCGCCTGTGGGTGCAGGCGAGTCGGCTCGCGTGGCGAACGGTTTGTCTTAGAGTGATCGTCCGGTGACGATGCGACACCGGCGGGTGGAGTCAGGCTGATGCGGTGAGGGTGTCCAAGTGCGCAAAGTAGCCCGGGTAGCTCTCGGTGTCGTGGTCGCCATGACCGCGGCGAGCTTTTCTGTGTGGCCGAGCGCGCACGCGTCCTCGGGCAGCGGCGGAAAGGGCATCGGTCAGATCATCCCCACCCC
>JAXDJM010000207.1:0-5454 GCA_034665605.1 Actinomycetota bacterium
CACCAAGACCGTTCGGCTCCGCATAAGCGGTGAGCTTTCCGGGAGTCGGCAGAAATCCGCGCGCCGGATCTTCCGCGTTGATCCGGCACTCGATCGAATGCCCGTTCCAGTGAGCTTCGATGTCCGATTGACCGAAGCCGAGGGCATCGCCCGATGCGATCTGAAGCTGGCACGCAACAAGATCGAGACCGGTGATCTCCTCGGTAACGGTGTGTTCGACCTGGAGGCGCGCGTTCACCTCCAAGAAATAGAAGCGACCGTCTTTGTCCACGAGCATCTCGACGGTCCCCGCATTGACGTAGCCACATGCTTTGGATAGGGCAACCGCGGCGTCACCCATCTCGGACGCGCGCTCCGCGAACCGCGGTGGCGGAGTTTCCTCGATCAACTTCTGATGGCGCCTCTGCAGCGAGCAATCGCGAACACCGAGCCACAACGCTTCGTCCGGGTTCGGAGCCAGCAACTGAACCTCTAGGTGCTTCGGTCCTTCGAGGTAGCGCTCGACGAAGACATCGCTCGACCCGAAATACGCCTGAGCTTCGCGGCGCGCGCTTGCAAATGCATCTTCAACATCCTCGGCGGAGCGCGCGACCTTCAGTCCGCGGCCCCCGCCACCCCCCGACGCTTTGATCGCTACGGGATAGCCGTGCTCGTCGGCGAATCTGCGCACTACCGCGACGTCTTCGATGGCCTCGGTGATCCCGGGAACGACCGGGACGCCGGCTTCCTCGGCAACGCGACGAGCTCCGATCTTGTCGCCGAGTAGGCGCGATGCAGCAGGTGGAGGCCCGACCCATGCAAGACCCGCGTCGAGCACAGCTTCGGCGAAATCCGCGTTCTCGGCAAGGAAGCCATATCCAGGGTGGATCGCCTCAGCGCCGGTTGCGCGGGCCGCCTCGAGGATGGCCGGGACATTCAGATAGGTATCGACCGGTGCGATACCCGGAAGGTGCACGGCCTCGTGTGCGATCGCCACGTGGCGCGACCGCGCGTCCACGTCGGAGTAGATCGCTATCGGAACGACCCCTCGCTCGACGCACGTGCGCGCGATCCGAACCGCGATTTCGCCGCGGTTAGCGATCAGGACGCTAGCGAACACCGGCTCCGCCAAGCGTTGATCCGGCCGCGGTACCTGCGAGCCGGGGGCCGGCCTTCAGGACCTTGCTGGGCAACTCACCTTGGATGAACGTCTGCGTCAGCCGCCCTGCTTCGATGAGTGATGCCAGATCGACGCCGGTATCGATCTGCATGTCGTCGAGCATGTGGACGAGGTCCTCGGTCGAGATGTTGCCGGTCGCACCCACCGCGTAGGGGCTGCCGCCCATGCCCCCTATAGATGAGTCGAAATAATCGACCCCAAGCTCCAGCGCGACCAGGACGTTGGCAAGACCCGTCCCGCGCGTGTCGTGGAAGTGCATGTTGATCTCTAAGTCGGGCAATGCCGACCGCACCGCATCGATCACCTCACGGACGCGGCGCGGCGTCGCCATACCGGTCGTGTCGCCGAAAGAGATGCACGAGATGCCCGTCTCGACGATCCACCGGGCGACCTCGACCACGCGATCCGCGGGCACGTCACCTTCGTAAGGTGAGCCGAACGAGTTCGACAGGGTGCCTTCCACCGGGATCCGTGCCGCGCGTCCGACGGCTACTACCTCCGCGACATCGGCGATCGAGTCCCGGACGGGTTTCTTCACGTTCCGAAGGTTGTATTCCTCGCTTGCGGCGACGAAGACCTGCATCCCGTCGGCGCCCACCTCGGCGGCAGTCTCCGCCCCCTTCCGGTTGGGAACGAGGGCCGAGTAGAAGACATCGGGGTTGCGATCCATCCGCTCCCACACCAGCCGGGCATCCGCCATCTGGGGTATCGCCTTCGGCGACACGAAGGAGACCGCTTCTATGTAGCGGAGCCCCGTCTTCGACAGAGCGTCGAGTAGCTCGACCTTCTTGGCGGTCGGAACGTCTGCTTTCTCGCTCTGGATGCCGTCGCGGGGCCCGACCTCTCTGATGCGCACGGCCTTCGGGTAATCCACGCCCGAAGCTTCGCATGTAGTTACGAGAGATGTGCCTTCACGCGCTCGATGAGGGGCTTGATGCCTTTCGTCTCGTACAGCTGAAGGGCTTCCTTCCAGTGAGGCTCGGCGTCGGTCTTCTTGCCGGAAAGCTCGAGCGTCTCGGCAAGTCCTTCGAGGGCATGGCCGCGAGCCAGGATGTCTTCGGGTTCGGAAGCGATCGCCAGCGCCTCGTTCGCTAGGGACACCGCGGCTTCCACCTCGCCCCGGCGCGCCAGAACGCGCGCCCGCGTCGGCCCCCACTCGACCTTCGTCGTCTCGTCGTCACCCGCGGTCTGCTCGGATCGCTCCGTTAGCTCGTACGCCTCGTCGTAGCGGCCCTGGTCGTACACGGCTCTCGCCATCAGTGCTTCAGACGTGGCGAGATAAGCCTGCTCACCCATCGCGGCGAGCGCGGCCACCCCCGTCCCGAACTCCTTCTCGGCGGCTTCCGCGTCGTCTGCGAGTAGCTCGACGAGCCCGGCCTCCTGCGTGATGTGGGCCAAAGGAAGGGCCTGGCCGAGATCGGTGAGGATCGCCCGCGCCCGGGCCATCGACGACCGTCCCCCGGCCGCGTCACCCTGCATAGCCTGAAGCCCTGCGGTGCGCGACATGCACATCGCCTGCACGAATCGATTACCACCGCTTCGTTCGATGATCTCCTCGCAAAGCGCGATCGCTTTATCCACCGGCGTTGGTCCCCAGAACAAGATCGCCGACAACGACGACAAGATCTTCGCCTCGTCGTGCGAGTCCTGTCCCTGGTGTGCGTGTTCGAGCGCGCGCTCGAGCGCGGCTTCGGCATCGCCCATCTTGTATTGGTCCCAATTGAGCTGAGCCAGTAGATAGTTCGCGCGAGCCAGACCGAAGTCGTCGTCATTGCCTTCGAAGACCTCGATCAGCGACTCCATCTCGTCGCGGGCCCCTTCTTGCCACGCGTCGGGATCGGTGAAGCTCTTCAGAAGGGACTCTTGTAGCCGTGCCCTGGCCTGCAGCGCGGGGTCTTTCAGAACCGTCGCCACCTTCATCATCTGCTCGACCAGCGTCGTTGCTTCCGTGAACTCGCCGGTCTCCATCAGTGCGTCGGTCAGCTTCAGCGACAGTTCGAGCCGGCGCGCATCGCGGATCGGCAGGAGCCGCGCAGCCCGGCCCAAGAGGTTGGCCGCGGCCGGCATGTCCGCGCGCGCGTAGGCCTTGTTTCCCGACGACGACAGAAGCTCGACGGCACGGTCCCCGAGCTCTTTGGCGTGATCGTCGAGGGGGCCGAGCTCCTCGCGCAGCTTGAACGACTGCTCGAAGTGGTAACCGAGGATCTCCTCGTACTCCCTAACCCTCTCGCCGGTCTTCACTTCGAGCCAGTGGGCGAACTGCTCGTGAAGGTCGGCACGGAGCTCTTTGGGCATGCCCTGGTAGGCGGCGTCCCGGATCATGATGTGGCCGAAGCGGAACGCATCCTCGCCGGCGAAGTTGGATTCGTCGGGGAAGACGAGCTCCTTGCGGATCAAGGACTGCAGGTAGTGGCCCACGCGCGTGCGCAAAGCTACCGGTGACAGCTCCGAAACCGCGCCCCACCAGAACAATTTCCCGATGATCGCGGCCCGCTGAGTAACCGCTTGCTCGTTGGGGGCAAGGCGATCGAGCCGCGCCGCGACCAGGGCCTGGACCGTCGGTGGTATCGACAACGTCTCGATGTCGCCGACCGTTCGCCACTTACCGTCTTCTTGCTGCAGGATCTTTTCGTCGATCAGCATGCGAAGGATCTCCTCGACGTAGAGAGGGTTTCCTTCCGCGGCCTGCGCGATGTTCCTACGCAACGACTCCGGCAGCTGCGCGTCTTCCAACAGGTTCTCGATCAGCATCGAGATGTCATCTGCGGTGAGCGGCTCGAGGGAGATCGACGTTCCCGTCGCCCCCCACGAGGGCCTGACGTCTAAAAGATCCTTGCGCGACGGACACAGGATCAACATCGGGATCCCCCGGCTGAACCCGGCGAGGTACTCGATGAGGTCGAGCATGGTCGGCTCGGACCAGTGGATGTCTTCGAACAGGAACAGGATCGGCTTCTGCTTGCCGAGCTCCTCGAGCAATCGCCTGACCGCCCAGAACGTTTCTTGTGTATCGGGCGTGGCATCGGAGATACCGATCGCCGCGGCGATGCGCTCGCGGATGAGCTCGGCGTCCTCTGCACCTTCCACGAGGGCCGCGATCTTCTCTTGTGCCTTCTTGGGTGAATCGGTGTCCTTGATACCGGCCCGATCCTTCACGGCTTCCGCTATCGGCCAGTAGGTGATGCCTTCGCCGTAAGGCAGTGACCGTCCTTGAAGCAGCATCACCGAGTCGCCTTGCGAGCTGATGAACTCGGCTACGAGCCTCGATTTACCAACACCGGCCATCCCGAACACGGTGACGAGCTCGCACGATCCCTGCGACTTGGCGCGGTCCAGGACCTCGTTCAGCTCCGCCAGCTCGGTGGCGCGCCCGACGATGGCTGAGTCGAGATGCCGGGACGTCCCGAGAGCGTGTGGGATGACTTCGACGAGGCGGTAAGCGGGAACGCGTTCCGATTTCCCTTTCAACTCCAAGGGTTCGACCTCTTCGACCTTCACCGCGTCGCGCACGAGACGGTAGGTCGGTTCGCCGATCAACACTTCACCAGGAGGCGCGGTCTGCTCGAGCCGCGCCGCGACGTTCACCGCGTCACCGCTCACGAAGCCGTGCCCGGCCCCCGCGTCCCCCGCGATCACTTCGCCGGTATTTACGCCGATGCGGGCCTTGATGCCGACGCCGTATTCCAGCTCGAGATCGAGGTTCATCTCTTCCATCGCTTGTTGCATCTCGACGGCGGCCCGAACGCCACGCAAGGCATCGTCTTCGTGCAGATTGGGGATGCCGAAGGCAGCCATGACCGCGTCCCCGATGAACTTCTCGACGGTGCCGCCGTGACGCGTGAGCACTTGCCGCATGTCGTTGAAGTAACGCGAGATGATGCGCCGGAGCGACTCGGGATCCATCTTCTCGCCCAACGCCGTCGAGCCCGTCAGGTCGCAGAAGACCAGCGTCACGGTCTTGCGCGACTCCGATGGGGTCGCGTTCGCGTCTGCTGCAGGCTCGAGAGGGGTGCCGCACGCCTGGCAGAAGCGGGCGTTATCCGAATTCTGCTCTCCGCAATTGCTACAGACCTGCATGCATGGAGGGTAAAGGGTTCGCCCTACAGGGACCCGGCCTTAGCACGGGACCCTGCGCGCACCTCCCGTGCCCGCAGGGTCCCGTCTGCTAAAGGCTAGAAGCTTCTTCTAAACGTCTGAGAGTCTTCTGCTGGTCCAGTAAGGGGTTGTGGCGTAACTGTCGTCGTCGTGTCTTCGCAGGACGTCGCGGTCTCGGGCGGGGTCGCGGTCGTGCTTGC
>JAXDJM010000208.1:0-5262 GCA_034665605.1 Actinomycetota bacterium
AGCACTTACGGTCGGCGGCCCCATGGAACGTCAAGGTCGACGTCCGGCAGATCAAGGCCGGGTGGCCCTTCCAGGTGGATCCGCAAGGAAAAGTGGTGACCGCGGCACGGCGCGCGCTCGAGCGCGCTTACGGCAAGCCTGCCACCGACATCGGATCGGGAGGCTCGATCCCATTGGTAGCAGTGTTACAAGAAGCGTCGCCGCGGGCCGAGGTCATCTTGTGGGGTGCCGAGGACCTCGCCAGATCGCGGATACATGCGTCCAATGAAAGCGTCGATCCCAACGAGATCGCGGCGAACATCGTTGCTCAAGTTCTGTTGCTCGAGGAGCTCGGCGCGTCCTAGAGACTGGGTCGCAGAGCCTTTCGATCGATCTTGCCTACAGGCGTCAACGGGATCGAATCGACGACCCGGACCTCGCGCGGGTACTTGTACTTCCCGACCCGGCCCTTGGCGAATTCGACAAGCTGCTCTGCGGTCGTGTCGGCTCCGGACACGAGCTGCACGAACGCAACGACTTCCTCGCCGTAGGTCTCGTCCGGTCTCCCGACGACCGCGGCCACGGCGACATGCGGGTGCTCGGTGAGCGCGTCCTCGACATCGCGCGGGTAGACGTTGAAGCCACCGCGGATGATCAAGTCTTTCTTTCGATCGACGATCCACAGATAACCGTCTTCGTCGAGACGGCCCATATCGCCGGTGTAGAGCCAACCGTCGCGGACGGTGGTTCTAGTCGCGTCGTCGGCCCGCCAGTACCCGAGCATCACGGTGCCGGAGCGCACGATGATCTCGCCGATCTCGCCGGGAGGGACTTCGTCGCCGTTGTCGTCCACTACCTTCACCTCGCACCCCTCGACTGCGACACCGACCGATCCCTGCTTGATGTGATCCGGTGGCATCGTGGAGATGATCGCCGACGACTCGGTTAATCCGTATCCCTCGCGGATCTTGACGCCCGGGACGCGGCGTTCGAACTCGTTCATCGAATCCATCGGTAAGGGCGATGCGCCGGAGACCACGTAACGCAGCGAGCTCAGGTCGGCATCCTCTAGGGGCATCGAGAGCAACATCTGGATCATCGACGGCACCAGAGCCGACAGCTGGATCTGGTGTTGGGTGACGAGCTCGAGCCACCCGGCCGGGTCGAACCACCGCATGAGAACGGCGGTTCCCGGCTCCTGTGCGTGCATGCCGACGACGGTTACCAGCAGGCCGTAGGAGTGGGACAGAGGCAGAGGGATCAGCGTTCGGGTGATACCGGGAACGTGAGATGCCGCTTCCGCGCTCTTGCCGGCGTGCCACAGATTGGAGTGCGACAGCATCACGCCCTTCGCGCGGCCCGTCGTTCCACCTGTGTACATCAGCGCGGCCAGGTCCTCGTCGGTGCGCCGGGCGATCTCGCCGGGAGCGGAGTCCTCGAGAGATGCAAGAGGGATGACTCCCGGTTCCTCGGGTCCTGTCGACAGGATCCATTTGAGCGTGTCGACACCTTCGGCCGCCGCTTTGACGCTCGGCAGGAATTCAGGACTCGTGACGATCGCCCGGGCTTCGGAATCTTGCAGGATGAAGTGGAGCTCGTCCTGGCTCATCAGGAAGATGGCCGGCGTGATCGCGGCCCCCGCGCGCCATAGTCCCCCGTAGCACACGCCGACATCGGGTGTGTTCGACATCATCACGACAACGCGATCGCCGGCAGCAACACCGAGCTCTTGGAAGCCGTTGCCGGCGCGGCGCGCGCGCTCGAGCAGCTCGCCCGAGCGGTGCCATTGTCCCTCGAACCACAGCGCGTCGCGGTCACCGAATCGCTCGAAGGAGAGCTCGCCGAGCTCGGCCAGGTTGTGCTCGTTCATAGCGCCCTCCCTGATGTCGTCACGTCGCTCCGATCGATCACACGCTGGGATGCACCGGTGGCGCCATCCCCTCGCTTCCGGCAGTGCGGGGGCCGGGAACGCCGCGGAATCCGTAGGGCTCGCACAACCTGCCCGGCTGGCACACGAACACCTCGCCGGTGCGTCCCGAAGTGATGATCTGCACGACGGACTCGGCAACCTCGTCCGCCTCCAACAGTGGGAACCCGGCGGCACGGAACTCGTCGGCGAAACCGCCGAGTATCGGAGTATCGACGAACCCCGGGCACACGGCGTTGATCGTTACGCCGTCGACAGACAACTGTTCGGCAACGGCGCGCACGAATCCCACGACCGCGTGTTTCGTCAACCCATAGATCGGATCGCCCGGGTACGCGACCAGGCCCGCGAGCGACGCGGTCGCGATGATCGCGCCGCCCTGCTCGATGGCCGGCGCGGCAGCCATCACGCCGAACACGACACCATCGACGTTGACCCCCACTGCCTTCTTGTAAGCATCGATCGACAGGGTCTTCATGCTGGAATCGCCGGTCGTAATCCCGGCGTTCAGATGGACGATGTCCAGTCGGCCGTGCTTTGGGACCGACTCTTGGACGACGCGCTCGAGGTCGCCCGGGGCCGCCACATCGGTGGCCACGAAGGTGCCGCCGATCGCGTGGGCCGTCTGCATCCCCGAGGGTTCGTCGATATCCGCGACGACGACGTTTGCACCCTCTCGGGCGAGGCGCGTTGCTACCGCTCGTCCGATCCCAGAGCCGCCGCCGGTGACTATGGCGGCCCGGCCGTCGAAAGCTCCCATGGGCCCTCCGTATGTCGCGCTCCCCAACCGAGTCACGGACGAGATCCGGAGCCGTGAGGCTAGAGTCCCGTCACGTGAGCGATGCACAGGCTACGACGGTCACACAAGGCGCCGACCCCGACATCGTCGGGCCCTACCTTGCCGACGTTCTCGATGAGCCGGTATGGAAGGGGTGCCACGTCGAGCTCGTGTCCGGAGGGAAGTCGAACCTGACCTATCTCGTGACGGCCGGCGAGCGCGAGTTGATCCTCAGACGACCGCCGCTCGGCCACGTTCTTCCGACGGCTCACGACATGACGCGTGAGTTCACGGTTCTGAAGGCGCTGGGACCGACCGAGGTGCCGGTTCCGGAACCGCTCCACCTATGCACGGACGCAGCGGTACTCGGCGCGCCTTTCTACGTGATGGAGAGGCTGCGGGGCCTCGTCGTGCGTGGGTCGTTTCCCCCGGGATACGCGGACGATCCTTCAGATGCGCGCAAGATCGGCGAAGCGGTCATCGACACTTTGATCGCCATCCACGCGGTCGACTGGCATGCGGTTGGACTCGGCGAATTCGGCCATCCGGATGGTTTTCTCAGCCGGCAATTGCGGAGGTGGCGCGAGCAGTGGGAACGCTCGCTGACGCGCGAGATGCCGGCGATGGACGACCTTTTGGTGGCGCTCGAAGAGAAGTTGCCGGAATCCGAGGCAGCCACCATCGTGCACGGCGATTTCCGAACGGACAACTGCGTGCTCGACGCATCGGTACCCGGTCGCGTGGTCGGTGTTTTGGATTGGGAGATGTCAACGATCGGCGATCCCTTAACCGATCTCGGGTTGACGATGTGTTACTGGACCGAGCGCAAAGACTCGTCCCAGCTACGCGATGCGTTCTCGGACATCACGGTGACCGCAACTGAAGGGTTCCCGTCGAGGGTCGAGCTCGTCGAGCGTTATTCGGCGCTAAGTGGCCGCGACGTAACCGATATCGCGTGGTACTGGGCTTTCGGCTTCTTCAAGCTCGCCGTCGTGCTCGAAGGCATCCACGCGCGCTACCTGCAGGGGAAGACGGTCGGCGCGGGCTTCGAACGAGTGGGAGACAGCGTTGCTCCGTTGGTGATGGTGAGTTCGTTCGTGCTCGAACGCGGCGAAGTAGCCCCGATCGGTTAGGAGCCTTTATGGATTTCGAACACAGTGCTCGTTCGCGCGAGTTGCAGGACGAGCTCAACCGCTTCATGGACGAATCGATCTATCCAAACGAGTCGCTGTACGTCGAGCAGTTGATGGGTCAAGCCGACGTACATGCGCAGCCGGCCATCATGGAAGACCTGAAGAAGCAGGCGCGCGACCGGGGGCTGTGGAACCTATTCCTGCCGGACCCCGAGTATGGGGCCGGCCTCGGCAACCTCGACTACGCACCGCTTGCCGAGATCATGGGCCGAAGCCCGATCGCGTCGGAAGCAACCAATTGCTCGGCCCCCGATACGGGGAACATGGAGATCCTCGCCGAGTTCGGCAGCGACGAGCAGAAAGAAAAGTGGCTGCGTCCTTTGCTGGACGGCGAGATCCGATCGTGCTTCGGGATGACGGAACCGGGCGTTGCCAGCTCCGACCCGACGAACCTGGCGAGCACCATCGAGCGTGACGGCAGCGATTACGTCATTAACGGGCGCAAGTGGTGGACGAGCGGCGCGGCGGATCCTCGTTGCAAGATCTGCCTGTTCCTCGGCTCGAGCAACCCCGATGCCGATCGCTATCTACAACACAGCCTCGTGTTGATCCCGATGGACACGCCCGGGGTCAACGTCATAAGGACCCTTCCTGTGTTCGGATACGACGCCGGTCACGGGCATTGCGAGATCTCGTTCGAAGCCGTTCGCATCCCGGCAACGAACCTCTTGGGTGACGAGGGAGCCGGGTTCCTTATCGGCCAAGCGCGCTTGGGGCCGGGCCGCATCCATCACTGCATGCGCGCCATCGGCATGGCAGAACGTGCGCTCGAGCTCATGTGCAAGCGCGCTCACTCTCGTGTCGCGTTCGGCATCCCCCTATCGAAACAAGGTGTGATCCGCGACTGGATCGCCGAGGCCCGCATCCGGATAGAGCAAACGCGCCTTCTCACACTCAAGGCTGCGTGGATGATGGACACCAAAGGCAAGGATCAGGCGCGCGTCGAGATCTCTGCGATCAAAGTTGCTGCCGCCGAGCTCGCGACGTGGGTCATCGACCGCGCGATCCAGGTTCATGGGGGGGCCGGAGTCTCGGACGACTTCCCGCTCGCGTTGATGTACGCGCACGCCAGAACGCTCCTCATCGTCGACGGCGCGGACGAGGTTCACAAGATGGTGCTGGCGCGTCAGGAACTGGCTCGCTGGAAGTCCTGACCGGGCGCGTCGGACCGTCGTTTGTGAGTGCGGTGGGGGGGATTTGAACCCCCACGCCCCGTAAAGGGCACTGGCCCCTCAAGCCAGCGTGTCTGCCGTTCCACCACCACCGCACTCAGACGACGGTCCGACGCGCCCGGTCAGGACTTCCAGCGAGCCAGTTCCTGACGCGCGAGCACCATCTTGTGAACCTCGTCCGCGCCATCCACGATGTGAAGCGTCCTGGCGTGC
>JAXDJM010000209.1:0-7216 GCA_034665605.1 Actinomycetota bacterium
GGCATCTGCGAGCTTCGCGTCGAGTCCGTTCACCAGTGCAGCCAGCGCGTCGATCGCCAGAGACGCATCCGAAGGATCTCCGAGCTCGAGCTTCGTTGCCGCGACGTTGGCAAGCGTGACGGCGGTGTTGACGACCCAGTCGAGGCTGGGCGTCTGAACGATCTCCTCCGCAATGCGACGAGCCTGTTCCTCTTGTTCCGGCGTCCACACGGTCTCGGGCGGCGCCGCGCCCTCGGGAACGTCGGTTTCAGCGGGGGCGGAAACGGTGGCCGGTTCGGGAGATGGCTCCTGTGCGGCAGGTGGTGCTTCTTGTGGCGGCGCGGATACGGGGGACGAACCGCCCGCGCTCACGCGCTTGTCCACGACCCTCGGACGTGGGCGTTCGCCTTCTGATCCGTGCTCTTCGGAGCCGCGTTGTGAACCTTCGTGGTCGCTCATGTGCCCGCTTATACTGACAGACGCTCAGAGTCGCCAAGAAGGAGTTCGTCGCACGAGCATCGGACGAGCCCCTCACCTCCGTGCCCACGGGCATATGGGGTCGAAGCCGACCGGGTACGCGGTCCGCGCGTCGGACCGTTTGCCGGTGACGCGGGTCCTTGGCGTCACCGGTTTTTTTCGTCCGAGCACAGAGTCCAGTCGTCAACATGGGGAGGTCGATCGTCAAAAGGAGAGCAACATCGCAACCGAGCTGAGGATCAACGACCGCATCAGGTCCCCTCAGGTGCGGGTGGTGGGGGCAGAGGGAGAGCAGATCGGCATCATCGACCTCGACCAAGCCCTAACGATGGCTCAAGACTTGGATCTCGACCTCGTCGAGGTCGCGGGACAAGCCGATCCGCCCGTATGCCGGATCATGGATTACAGCAAGTACAAGTACGAGCAAGACATGCGGCAGAAGGCAGCTCGGAAGAAGCAGTCCTTGATCGTCGTCAAAGAGATCAAGATGCGCCCGAAGATCGATCGTCATGACTACGAAACCAAGAAGGGCCACGTAGTTCGGTTCTTGAAGGAAGGCGCCAAGGTCAAGACGACCATCATGTTCCGAGGGCGCGAGATGACGCACACCGAGCTCGGCCGCCGATTGCTCGACCGACTTGCCCAGGACGTCGCGGAGATAGCGAAGGTCGAGACCTATCCCAAGCTCGACGGCCGAAACATGACGATGGTGCTCAGCCCGTACAAGGAAGCGATATCGAAGAAGTCTGCTCCACCAGGTCGGGACAGAGGCCGTTCCGATTCGGAGCGACCACGCGCCGAGAGGCCCGCGGCGGAACCAACCGAAGAAGAAGTGCCCGCCGAACCTAAGCCACCGAAGGTCACTAGGGCCGAAGGAGGTTGATGAAGTGCCGAAGATGAAAACGCACAGGGGTGCGGCAAAGAGGTTCAAGACGACCCCGACCGGCAAGATCCGCCGCCGCCGCGCGTTCGCCAACCACATCCTCGAGAAGAAGTCCGCGAAGAGAAAGAGACGACTGAACTCTTCCGATGCGGTGGTCGCCAAGAGCGATCGCAAACGCATCCGAAGGATGCTCGGGTCGTAGGAGCTCAGGAGGGATCCAATGCCACGTGTAAAAAGAAGCGTCGCCGGCCGTAAGAAGCGGCGCGATGTGCTCAAGCAGGCCAAGGGTTATTACTCGTCGCGCGGGAAGCATTATCGGGCCGCGCGCGAGCAACTGCTTCATTCCGGCGTGTATTCGTATCGGGACCGTCGCGCCAAGAAGGGCGAGTTCCGCCGTCTGTGGATCATCCGTATCAACGCCGCCGCCCGTGCCAACGGCCTGTCGTACAGCCGGTTCATGTCGGGATTGAAGGCCGCAGAGATCGAGGTCGACCGGAAGATGCTTGCGGAGCTCGCGATAAACGATGCGGCCGCTTTCACCGCGCTCGCGGAAGCCGCTAAGAAGAGCCTCGAAAAGGTTTCTTAAGCCACGCGTATATCGAGTCTCGACAACCCACGCGTCAAGAGTGCGCGTGCGCTGTCGCGAGCAAAGGTGCGCAACTCCGAGGGGAAGTTCCTCGCCGAGGGACGGCGCGTCGTGCTGGAGGCCCTCGCGTCCGAGGCGTCGATCGACCGGCTCTTCCTGCGCGACGACGTCGCGCTGGACGACATCCGTCGCGCTGCCGATGACAGGCAGGTCGAGATCATCGACGCGAGTGACGCCGTGGTGCGCGCCGTATCGACAACGACGACGCCGCAAGGTTGTGTCGCCGTAGTCGACATGCCCGCGACGGATGTGACCGCGCTTCCTTCAAGGGTCACGCTCGGGCTTCTTCTCGCCGGCGTCGCCGATCCCGGTAACGCGGGAACCCTTCTTCGCTCCGGTGCGGGGGCGGGGTGCGACTGCGTTCTCGCCACTCGATCATCGGTCGACCTCTTCAATCCCAAGACGGTGCGCGCGTCCGCGGGCACGCTCTTCAGGACCCCGCTCGTGTCCGGAGTGAGCTTGTCGCAGGCCGCGGCGGCCCTGCACGATCGCGGCTGCACCCTCGTCGGCGCCGACGCAAGGGCACCCGTGTCTTGTTACGACATGGACTTCGTTCCCGATGTCTGTTTCGTTCTCGGCAACGAGGCCCATGGACTGGCAGACGCCGGTTCCTCGCTCGATGCCTACGCTCGCCTGCCTCTTCCCGGCGGCATCGAATCGCTGAATGTGGCCGTCGCCGGATCACTTCTGCTGTTCGAGGCCGTAAGGCAACGGTTGCCTAGAAACGCCGGTTTATCCTCGCCCCTCAATGACTGAAAGTCGCTTCGCAGAGTTGATCTCGCTGATCGCGCACGAGTTGCGCTCGCCCCTTACTTCGGTAAAGGGCTTCTCGGCCACGCTCTTGAAGCGATGGGATCGATTCACCGACGAGCAGCGGCTCGAGCTGATCCAAACGATCTACGTCGACGCCGAGCGCATGAGTCGGATCATCACCGAGGTCGTCGACCTCGCAAGGCTCGAGTCGGGCCGTTTCGAGCTCCACCCGATGACGGTCGCGGTCGCGCCCATAGCGGGCCGCGCCGTCGAGCAACTGGAACGCCTCGACGGTTCCGGCAGGATCGAGGTCGAGATCGATGCGGCCATCGAGGCGTGGGCGGATCCCGAGCGACTCGGGCACATCCTGTTCAACGTGATCGAGAACGCCGTCAAATATTCGGAGGAGGGACCGGTCCTGGTCACGGGAACGACCGAGAAAGACGAGGTATCGATCTCGGTTTCGGATTCGGGCGTGGGGATACCGCCGAGTCGTATCGATACTCTGTTCGCAGGCCCCGGAGGACAGGGCTCCATGCCTTCTGGTTCCGGGCTCGGGCTTTATCTGACCAACCGGCTGGTGCAAGAGCACGGCGGCTCGCTCTCGGTGACCAGCACACCGGGTCAGGGATCGACCTTCACTATCGTGCTTCCGGTGCAGGGAACGGCGTGACGGACGCCGGCGAGGTTCGGAACCAACTCAAAGAAGCGCTCGACTCCGGTCTTGGTGCCGTCGAGCAAGCCGTGGATCTCTCAACCCTCGAAGAGGCCCGCGTCCATGCGCTGGGTCGAAAGTCTGCGCTCTCGCGAGCCCGGTCCGGTCTCGGTCGCCTCTCGGAGGACGAGCGACGCGACGTGGGCAAGATCGCCAACGACATCCAAAGCAGTCTCGAAGCCGCGCTGGAACACAAGCGCGCGCTCTTCACCGCGCAGGAGCAACAGGACCGGTTCGAACGCGAGCGCGTCGACGTCACCCTGCCCGGAGATGAGATCGAACCCGGTTCGATACACCCGCTCACTCGCACGATCTGGGAGATCATCGACATCTTCATCGGTCTCGGGTATCGAGTCGTCGAAGGACCGGACGTGGAACTGGGTCGCTTCAACTTCGACGCATTGAACTTTCCGCCGAACCACCCATCGCGCGGCCCGACCGACACCTTCTATGTCGGGGACGTTAACGACGACAAAGTGCTGCGAACGCACACCTCGCCCGCGCAGATCCGGACGATGCAGGCACAGGAGCCGCCCGTTTACGTAGTAGTACCGGGCCGCACCTACCGTCGCGACGCGATGGACGCCACGCACCTCGCGAGCTTCGCTCAGATCGAGGGCCTTGCGGTAGACGAGCAGATCACCATGGCCGACCTGAAGGGTTCTCTCCAGACGTTCGCGCGCCGGGTATTCGGTAAGGACCTCGACGTGCGACTACGTCCGCACCACTTCTCGTTTACAGAACCGTCGGCGGAGATGGACGTTCAGTGCTTCGTGTGCCGGGGCAGCGACCCGAGATGCCGTCTCTGTAGGGGAGAGGGATGGATCGAGATCCTCGGGTGCGGCATGGTCCATCCGTTCTTGTTCGAGTGGGTGGGTTATGACACGACGCGCTATTCGGGGTTCGCGTTCGGCATGGGAGTCGAGCGGATCGCCGCGCTCGCTCATGGGATCGCCGATATCCGATACTTCTACGACAACGACCTTCGCTTCCTCAGCTACTTCAGAGGGCTCGGATGAGGGTCGGTCTGCGGTGGTTGCGCGAATACGTCGACATCGACGTCCCCGTCGATCGCCTCGTCGAACGTCTCGACCTATCGGGCACGAAGGTTGAAGCGGTCCACAAGTCGGACCACCCGGTCGAGGGAGTCATCGCCGCGAAGGTTCTCGCCATCAAAGAGCATCCCGACGCCGACAATCTGACTCTGGTCGACATCGACGCGGGAGCCGGATCGACCGAACGTGTTGTGTGCGGGGCCCGCAATTTCGTGGTCGGTGACGTCGTTCCGTACGCGGGCGTGGGCGCACATCTGCCCGAGATGGAGATCACCGAGCGCAAGATCCGCGGGCAAGTGTCTCGCGGGATGTTGTGTTCCGCTGCCGAGCTCGGTATCTCGAAGGACCACTCCGGGATCCTCGTCCTCGGTCACGATATCGAGCTCGGTTCGGATGTGGCACGGATGCTCGAGCTCGACGACACGATCCTCGAGCTCGAGATCACCTTGAACCGCCCGGATTGCCTCGGGATGTTCGGCGTTGCCCGAGAGGTGTCCGCGGTCTTGGGCACCGAGCTCCGGATCCCGGAGGTGACGCCGCCGGCATCCGATGCCGCATCACCCCTCCAAGTAGATATCGAGGACGCTCAGGGTTGCCCTCGGTACCTGGGCCGTTACATCGAGAGGATCGGTACAGGACCGTCGCCGCAGAAGATGCAAGCGCGCTTGCTCGCCGCAGGCATGAGGCCGGTGTCCAATGTCGTCGACGTCACGAACTACGTGCTGTTGGAGACCGGGCATCCTCTGCACGCGTTCGATGCCGCGATGCTCAAGAAGACTCAGATCGTCGTGAGGCGCGCCCGTCGCGGCGAGCGGATCACGACCCTCGACGGTATCGAACGTCACCTCGATCCAGAAGATGTGGTCATCGCCGACGCGAAGGATCCCGTGGCTATCGCCGGGATCATGGGGGGCGCCGGAAGCGAAGTGTCCGAAGGCTCATCCGCAGTCGTCCTCGAATCTGCGTACTTCGATTCGGGGGCCGTCGGTCGAACCAGCCGCCGACTTCAACTGAGAACCGAAGCCTCTACGCGCTTCGAGCGCGGAGCCGACGTCGAGATGGTCCCTTACGCAGCCGCGCGTGCGGCGTCACTGATCGAGTCCGCAGCCGGGGGCCGCGTTATCGGTCCCGCGATCGATCGTTACCCCAATGAGATCCCGCGGCGTCGCGTGACACTGTCACCGCGCACGAGCGATCGGCTCCTCGGTATGAAGACTCCTCCCGATCGCCAAGCCGCTTATCTGAAGTCGGTCGGCTTCGGTGTGGCGGCGAATGCCGACGTGCTCGACGTTGAGGTTCCGAGCTTCCGGCCGGACGTAACTCGAGAGGTAGACCTCATCGAGGAGGTGGCGCGACTCGCCGGTTTCGAGAGGTTGCCGGCGACGCTTCCCCCCGGAGTCGCGGGAGGGCTCAACCGGACCCAGTCGATCGAACGGACGCTCAGGAGATATCTCGTCTCACAAGGATCGACGGAGTGCTGGACGCCATCTTTCGCGGCGGCGACCGACTTCGATCTGTTGGGTCTGGACGCCGATCATCCCAGTCGGGCGGCAGTCGCGGTTGCGAACCCGATGTCGGAAGAGGAATCGATCCTTAGGACGACGTTGATGCCGGGACTGCTACGAGTAGCAGCGCGTAACGTGTCGTTCAGGGCATCGTCGGTTGCGATCTTCGAGCTCGCGCGGGTCTACGAAGCTCGGGTCGACGCTCCCGCCGAGCTTCCGCACGAGCCGATGACCTTGGGCGGAGCGTTTTGCGGGCCGAAGAGTCCTCAGACATGGATGCACGGCGAGGTGACGTGGGATTTCTTCGCCGTCAAAGGGGTTGTCACCGGACTCTGCTCGGCGCTCGGCATCACCGGCTTCCAGGCGGCGGGGGCTTCGGGGCTTCCTTTCCACCCCACGCGCGCTGCGTCGCTGAAGCTGAATAGCCGAACGATCGGCGCGATGGGACAGCTGCATCCCGACGTCTGCGCGCGCTTCGACGTACCCGACGGGACCGTTTGTTTCGAGATGGCCTTTGCTCCGTTGCTCGGAGCGATCCCATCCTCGATCGCCGTCCACGAGGTGTCACGCCTCCCCGCGACCTACATCGACATCGCGGTCGTGGTCGACGAGAAGGTCACCGCTCAACAACTGGTGGACCAGATCGTTGGATCCGGTCGTCCCGAGGTCGTGAACGTCAGGCTCTTCGACCTCTATCGCGGCGATCAGGTCGGAGCCGGTCGAAAGAGCCTCGCGTTCGCCCTCGAGTTGCGAGCCGCAGATCGAACTCTTACCGACGAGGAGGCCCTGGTGGTGCGCGACCGCATAATGTCGGTGCTGTCCCAGCAGTTCGACGCCCGTTTGCGAGGGTAAAGCGATGCCTACACGCGACTTCCTATCTGTCGCAGACCTCGACTCGGAAGAGATCTCGTCACTGCTCGCGGCTGCGGCGAAGCTCAAGAAGAAACCACGCGCCACCGACACCCTGAGCGGAAAGCAAATAGCCCTCATCTTCGAGAAGCCCTCGACGCGCACGCGCGTGTCCTTCGAGGCGGCCGTGTCGTCGCAGGGAGGACACGCGATCGTTCTGCGCGGCGACGAGCTCCAGTTGGGTCGGGGCGAGACGATCGAGGACACCGCGCGAGTTCTCTCCCGCTACGTCGACGCCATCGTGATCAGAACTTTCGGGCACGACAGGCTCGAGCAACTATCAGGTGCCGCTTC
>JAXDJM010000210.1:0-4188 GCA_034665605.1 Actinomycetota bacterium
CGAGCTCCGCGCTGCTATCGCGCGCAAGACGGCACGCGATTCCGGCTACGAGATCGCTCCCGAGCAAGTGCTCGTTTGTAACGGGGGGAAGCACGCGCTGTACAACGCGTTCATGACGATCCTCGACCCGGGCGACGAGGTCCTCGTCCCCGCTCCGTATTGGGTGAGCTATCCGGAAGTGATCCGGCTGGCGGGGGGCCGCGTCGTGGCTCTACCGACGACCCAGGACTCAGGATTCCGCGTGAGCATCGAGCAATTAGAAGCGGCTCGTACACCGGCGACCAAGATGCTTCTGTTCGTGTCGCCCTCGAATCCGACCGGTGCCGTCTATCCCCCGGACGAGGTCGCGGCGATCGGTCGATGGGCGGCCGAGAACGACCTGTGGGTCCTCACCGACGAGATCTACGAACACCTTGTCTACGGTGATGCTCGCTTCAGCTCGATGCCGGTGCTGGTCCCGGAGCTGGCCGACCGCTGCATCGTTGCCAACGGGGTCGCCAAGACCTACGCGATGACCGGATGGCGGGTCGGCTGGTTGGCCGCGCCGGCCGATGTCATAGCGGCGGCGAACTCGTTGCAATCGCACGCGACGTCCAACGTCTCCAACGTCGCGCAAGCTGCCGCGCTCGCCGCCGTATCGGGCGACCTGCAGGCAGCCGAGATGATGCGCGAGGCCTTCGATCGCCGCAGGAAGACGATGCACAAGATGCTGAACGAGATCGACGGCGTCACCTGTTACGAGCCGGAGGGCGCGTTCTACTGTTTCCCATCCTTCGAAGGCATCCTCGGTCGCTCGATCGGGGGCCGCGCCGCGAGCTCCACTCCCGAGCTGGCCGAGATCATCCTCGACCAAGCGAAGGTAGCGATGGTCCCCGGTGACGGTTTCGGAGCACCCGGATACATGCGGTTGAGCTACGCGCTGGGAGACGACGACTTGATCGAAGGGATCGGACGCGTCGCCGATCTGCTCGCCTGAAAATATCTACATCACGTGAGCGCGCGTGATGTCGGACAACGTCGGGGTCCCTAGAAGGGCCATCGCGATAGCGATCTCGGTCTTCAAGATCTTCAAAGCGATCCGAACGCCCTTTTCGCCCATCGCGGCGAGTGCCCAGAGGTACGGACGGCCGAAGAACACCGCTTTCGCGCCCAGGGCTCGCGCGACGAGCACGTCCGTGCCGCGTCTCACTCCGCCGTCCAGATAGATCTCGGCCCGGTCGTCGGCAGCTTCAACTATCTCTTCGAGCACGTCGATCGTGGCCGGAACCCGATCGAGTTGCCGGCCCCCATGGTTGGACACGGCGATCCCATCAACCCCGTGCTCGACCGCGAGCCGCGCGTCTTCTGCGGTGAGGATGCCCTTCACGACGATCGGCAGTGACGTCACACCGCGCAGCCATTCGAGGTCGGCCCACGTCAACGAAGGGTCGTTGAGCGACGCGATCAGAGGTAGAAGCTCGCCCTCGGTTTCCATATGCGTGAAGTTGCCGAGAGCCTGGCCGGGCGGGATCGGCATCTGGTTACGGGCGTCGCGCTCCCGATAACCCGGTACGGGAAGATCCGCCGTCACGACGAGAGCCGAGAACCCGGCCGCTTCCGCGCGCTTCACGAGCTCCTCCGACAGTCCCCGATCGGAGAAGACGTAGAGCTGCATCCATCTCGGTCCGCCGATCGCGGCGACCTCCTCGAGCGAGCGACTCGCGATCGTCGACAGACACATCAGTGCGTTCTCGGAGGCACAGGCGCGTGCGGTGGCGACCTCTCCCTCGGGATCGGCAAGCTGTTGAAGAGCGGTGGGGGCGAGCCCGAGCGGCATCGACACGGTCGTGCCCAGCAGCTCGACGGTCATGTCCACCTGCGAGACGTCGACCAGGACGCGGGGGCGAAGCCTGTAGCGATTGAAAGCGGCGACGTTGTCCCGCAACGTGATCTCGTCCCATGCTCCGCCGAAGTAGTAGTCGAAGGCGCTCGGATCCATCCTGTCGCGCGCCATCGGCTCGAAGTCGGCAAGGTTCACGATGCGGGTCACGACTGCTTCACCGCCGCTTCTTTCGCTGCTTCGATCGCGGAGCGCAGCCCATCGCGCTCGCCCGATCGCAGCAGCTCGATCGGGTCGGGCGAGCCGTTGACGACCGAATCGAAGAAAGCCTTTCGGCGCTCATAGGTCGGTAGCGATTCTTTAGCCCAGGCTCTGAGTGCTCTCAATTCCACGGCCAGCTGTGCGTATACCGGCCCGAACGACTCGGCGATCTCGCGTCGCATCCGCTGCGCCAGGGCCGGGCTTGCGCCCGCGGTGGAGACCGCAACAGCGACCGGACCCTCCCTTGTTATCGCCGGGAGGATGAAGTTGCACAAGCGAGGCACGTCCGCCACGTTGACCAGCATGTTCCGCGCCCGCGCATCTGTGGCTACCGACTCGCTCACCGGGTCGTCGCCCGTGGTTGCGACGACGAGCAGGCAGCCGTCAAGGTCTTCGGCTCGATAAGTGCGAGAGATCCACTCGACGCCGTCGTCGACCAGATCCCGGACTTCTTTGCAGAGGACCGGAGCTACCAGCCGCACCACGGCCCCGGCGGCGCGCAGCCCCGCGACCTTCTCGGCCGCCATCTCATCGCCACCTACAACGAGAGCGCGCTCATCTGCAAGATCGAGAGCCACGAGGTAGAGGCGGTTGTCCGCCGCATCCGGCATGCGATGAGACTACGACCGCGCGGCGAGAGGAGGGCTAGCGCGCTCCGTTGAGATCGAGGATCGTGAGTCCGCGGTTCATGTCGGTCACGAACACCCGCCCGTTGAGATCGTCGTATTGAGACGAGTAGGAGATCGTGTTCTTGGGGTCGTAGCTCGCAACCTCGTGCACCATCGATGGATCGGT
The DNA here is from genome assembly GCA_034665605.1 of Actinomycetota bacterium. Lineage (GTDB taxonomy): Bacteria > Actinomycetota > CADDZG01 > CADDZG01 > WHSQ01 > JALZGD01. Next base: position 2,876 of record JAXDJM010000210.1, read on the forward strand.
CACGTCGAGGATGCTCACGCCGCCCGCGTACCACGGCACCACCAACAGGTTGTTCGAGATCCAGTCGAATTGATGCGACGTGCACCACGACTGCGTCCAACCCGCGTACGACCCGATCATCTGGGGGCCGCGGGGCGGCGAGAAATGACCGATCGGCATCGGCTTGGTCGGGTCGGTGATGTCGTAGAACCACACGGCCCCCGTAGGGCTCTGCCCCGTCGAGCAATCGTGGGCGACGAACGCTTCGTCGTTGATCGCGAGCGTCTTGCCGTCGGGGCTCGCAAGAGCAAAGTGGCCGAATTGCATGGCCGGGTTGACGATGCGCGCCAGAAGTGTCGGGGCCGTTGGCTTCGACACGTCAAAGATGAACACACCACTTTCTCCCGCACAGAACCCAAGCTTCTGAGTAGACGAGATGTGGAACGAGAAATCGTGACAACCGTTCTGATCGGTCTGGAATGTGGCGACGACCTTGGGCGCCTGGGGGTCGGACACGTCTACGACCTGCTCCGGCCCCCCTGCATACGCGAGACCCCCCGGGGACACGTACAGCAGCGATTTGCCGGGATAGGGGGTGATCGTGTGCGAGCTCGGAACGTTCACGTGGCCGAGCAAGCGCGGATGCGCCGGCCTGCGGACATCGATCAACGTCACACCTTGACCCGACGCGCATCTATTCGTCGCATATCCGAGAGCGATCAGGCCGGGACGCACGACTTCGACATCGTTGTCGTTGCCGGGGCAATGCACGGACGAGATGTAGCGCGGGGTATTCGTAGAGACGTCATAGATGTTCACGCCGCCCTGATCGGGGAGTTGCCCCCGGTCGGTGTGGCCGTCCATCTGACCGACGTAGGCATAGTGGCCGGAGAACGCCACTTCGGTCCCGCCAAAGAACTGGAAATGCGCGAGAACCTTGAGCTTCGGATCGACAGTCTTGCGATTGGACGCTGCTGCCCCGCTCGCGATCGAGATCGACAACAACCCGAGCACGACAACAGAAACGACCCGCCTCATGGGTGAGTCTTCTGCGCGCGGGCGCGCCATCCTTTTTCTCAGTCGGACGATGTGGGCCTAAAGAGTTGGGAGTGCCGCGAGCTTTGCAAGCACCTTCAAATCGCGCTGGAAGATCTTCCTCATCAGGGGCTTGAATCCGTACAGCCCGGCAGCGCCGACGACGCCGAGCGGAGGCTCGAGCTGCTCACGCCAGAAGACGTATGTCCGTCGCTCTCCATCGGGCGTAAGGAAGATCTCACCCGTTCCGGAAACCCAGCCTTCGTGGCGGATCGCCAAGCGGTACGGCGGCTCCCAAC
>JAXDJM010000211.1:0-5629 GCA_034665605.1 Actinomycetota bacterium
GCTTCGGTTTTACCGAGGTCCAGGATCGTGTATCGGTGGTCCTGCTGCTGCACGATCCCCGTGACGATGTCGCCTTCTCTTCCGGAGTATTCGCCGAACGTTATGTCGCGTTCGGCCTCGCGCAGCCTCTGCAAGATCACTTGCTTGGCCGTTTGGGCCGCGATCCTCCCGAAGTCGGCCGGCGTGTCTTCCGATTCCTTGAGCACCGTCACTTCTTCGGTGTCGGGGTCGACCTCGACGTCCTGCGCGTAGACGGTCACCTCTTCTGTGTCGCGATCGATCGTTGCGCGGGCTCGCCGGATATCTAGGTCGGCGTTCGTGACCTTCAGGTATGCCTGGGCCAGCGCTTTCTCGATCGCGTCGACCAAGGTGTCGAACGAGACACCGCGCTCGCGCTCGAGCTCCTTGAGCGAATCGAGTGGGATCTTCATCGTTATCTCCTCACCTTCACTTCCACGAGAACACCGTGCGGGCCGACTTGATCGACTCGAGCGGTACCTCGACTTCGCCCTCGTCGGTCGCGAGCGTTACGGCACGGTCGCCTACGTCCGCGATACGGCCCTCGATGCGATTGCTGTTCTTCACAACGGGCGTGGTCGTCTTGACTACCGCGTCTCGCCCGACGCAAAGGGCGAAATGCTCCCGCGATCTAAGCGTTCGTTCGAGACCTGGGGACGAGACTTCGAGCGTGTAGCGCCCCGAGATGGGATCCCTTAGATCAAGTCCCCGAGAGATCTCTTCCGAGACCTGCGCCACGGTGTCGAGGTCGAGACCCTCGTCGGCATCGACGAACACCCGGATCACCGAGCCGCGTGGACCGCCGGCCACCTCGACGTCCCATAGCCTGAGATGGCGGCGCCGGGCAACTGCCGCAGCGAGGTCCGTGACCTCATCGAGCGCAGCCATCGGTCCCCTCGCCCTCGCAGAAAGGCCCCTTCTAGAAGGGGCCTCAGCACACGAGCTAGTCTTCGGTCTAACCAAATACCCTGCTCACGACGCAAAGCTGCTGCTCAGCGCAGGTTTTTTAGATTTTAGCACGCTGGATACGGGAGGAAATGAGATGGCGACCAAGGGACGCAAGCGCCGGAACCGCCGCAAGAACAAGGCGAATCACGGGAAACGACCCAACGCGGGCCGAAAGTAAGACGGCTTAGTAAGTAGGACGGCCTAGTACGCGGACAGCTCCCCGGTATCGGGGGCCCGATCACGGCACGCCGGGCTACACGAGGCATTGACGCCGTCTTTGCTCCTGACGACGAGCCCGAGGTGCTTGCTCTTCATCTCTGTTAGGTCGAACGGGAATGTGACCTTTGTTGTGCGCGCGTTCTTGCGCTTGGCTCGGATCGGTTCGTAGCTATTGCCGCTCTTCTTGCCGCGTAGGTCGAGATACAGCTTGTTCGAACGACAGACGAAAGTTCCCACCAGGTCGAAGTCTCCGTCCTTGCCGTCGTCGAACAACCATTTCAGGAACGCGTCGCGCGACGCTTTCAGATAATTGCACGCGAAACCTTCCTGCGTCGTGATGGTCAGGGTTCCGACCGAATGAGGGGTTCCCTGATATGCGATCGTCGCTACGTCCAAAAGACCGTCGGCATCGTCGGGGTCGGTAGCGGACGAATGCGCGCCGAGCGCCGGCGCGGCCATCGCCACGACCAAGATCAAGCCGAGCACTAGAGCGAACGAGCGAACGGGGCCTCGAAAGCTCTTCATCGGGGAGGCCCCATCGTGATGGGCACCGTCGCGGCTCGGCGAGCCGCGCCCTTGAGCACCACTGGTGCTCCTTCACCCGCCGTTCCCGAAGCTCGGATCTCGTCGGCGACGCGCTGGGCTTCTGCAAGAAGCGTTTCGACCAACTTGTCGTGAGGCACCCATCCGATCTGCTTGCCTTTCGAGAACAGGAGCCCGCGACCGGGACCCGCGGCGATGCCTATGTCCGCGTCGCGCGCCTCCCCGGGGCCGTTCACCTCGCACCCCATCACCGCTATCTGCATCGGGGGGAGGTCCATCTTCTCGATGGCGGCCTCGACCTCTTCCGCGAGCTTGAACACGTCGAGCTCGGCGCGGCCGCACGATGGACACGCGACGAGGTCGAAGGTGTCCTGGCGGATGCCGAGAGATTGAAGGATCTGCTTTCCGACCTTCACTTCTTCGACGGGGTCGGCGGTGAGCGAGACACGGATCGTGTCCCCGATGCCCTCGGCGAGGAGCGTTCCGATCCCGATGGCGGACTTCACGATCCCCTGCTTGGGCGTTCCCGCTTCGGTCACACCGAGGTGAAGCGGAAGGTCGGTCTTGGAGGCCAGAAGCCGGTACGCCGCGATCATCTCGGACACGTTCTGGTGCTTCACCGAAACCTTTATGTCTTCGAACCCGTGTTGTTCCAAAAGAGAGATCTCGTAGAGGGCACTCTCGACCAGAGCTTCGGCGGTTGGTCGTCCATATTTCTGAATCAGGTCCTTGTCGAGCGATCCCGCGTTCACGCCGATCCGGATCGGGATCCCCGCCCCCTTGGCCGCCTCTGCGACTTCCTTGATGTGGGCCGGGTTGCGCATGTTGCCGGGATTGAGCCGAAGACCGTGGACGCCTGCTTCGATCGCCATCATCGCCAAGCGAACCGAGAAGTGGATGTCCGCGATTATCGGAACTCCGCCCTCGCGGACGATCATCGGCAGAGCTTTGGCATCGCCTTCATGGGGCACCGCAACGCGCACGATGTCGGCCCCCTGCGTCGCCAGGGCGTGCACCTGGATCAAAGTGGCTTCAACGTCGTCGGTTTTAGTCGTGGTCATCGACTGCACCGAGATGGGCGCGTCGCCCCCGATCGCGACCGACCCCACGTGGATCTGTCGCGATTTTCTGCGTTCGATCGTCATCTCTTCACCCTAGTCGTGTCGTCGGTCTGCTTAGAACGGCAGCTTTATCGGATGCGCGATGTTGAGATAGAGCACGGCTATGAACAAGATGACGAAGAACGAGATGACCGCCGCGGCGAGTGGGATCAGCTTGCGCACGTCCACGGTCTTGCCGGTTGCTCCTTCGAACGCCAGAACCGCGAGATGGCCTCCGTCCAACGGGGGCAACGGCAATAGGTTCATCAGCCCGACGAACACCGTGAATCCCACGATGAGCGCGATGAGATCTAGATACCTGCCCTTCTGGACGCTGTGGCCGGCTATCTGCGCGGCCCCCACCAACCCGATGGGCGCGTCCCGGGAGCTCGTCGTCGTGTGGGAAGAGGTGATCTGGTGCCACAGGTCCCCGCCGAACACCATCGAGAAAACGTGACCGATGCCCACGACCGAGCTCGTCGTCAGGTCCCACGTTCGAGCACCGGCATCCACGAAACCTGCTGCGGGATTGAGCACTCCGTACTCGGGCTCGGGAGTAACCCCAAGGAATCCGGCGAGCACTTCACCGGCACGCGGTGCTCGAAGATGCCCACCGGGCGCCGCGTAGGCGACGATGTTGGAGCCGCGGAACAGCGCGCTACCCAAAGTCAACGTCACCTGTCGAGTATGGCCGTCGTGCTCCACCGTGAACGTGCCCGGTTCATCGGGATGAACGCGGATGTAGTTGCGGATCTGCGACCACGAATCCTGGGAGTCGCCGCCGACACCGACGATCGTGTCTCCGGGCTGGAATCCATGAAGTGAAGCGGCCGTAGGTTTCCCGTTGAGCTCGCGTTGAACTTCGGCGATCTGGTTCGACGCCCCGCCTGTCGGGTAGCCGAGTGTCATCGCGGTGATCCATAGGATCATGAACGCGACGATGAAGTGCGTTCCCGATCCTGCAACCAGAACGAGAGCGCGCTGCCAGCGAGGCTTATTCGGATAGGAGCGCTCTTCGTCCTCGGGAGGGACCTCTTCGTAGGGATTCATCCCGACGATCTTCACGAAGCCTCCCGCAGGGATCGCCTTGACCCCGTACTCGGTCTCGCCCTTTTTGAACGACCACAATGTCGGTCCGAAACCGAGGAAGAACTTCGTAGCTTTGAAATCGAAGGCCTTCGCAACGAGGAAGTGGCCCGATTCGTGGATCATCACGACCAGCAAGATCGCGACGATGAAGATGATGATCCCCGCGCTCACGCGCCGACCTCGGCTCTGGTCTCGATCGTTCTGGCCGCGCTCTCGCGCGCCCACGCATCGGCGTCGAGCACCGCTTCGAGCGTCGCCTCGGTGGCGGGTTCGTGCTCCTCCAGGGCCCGCTCGATCACGGTCGGTATCTCTTGGAACGCAAGCCGGCGATCGAGGAACGCCGCAACCGCAACCTCGTTCGCGGCGTTCAATACCGCCGGAAACGTCTTGGCTTTTCGTCCCGCTTCGCGTGCGAGGCCGAGCGCCGGGAACCGTTTGCCGTCGACGGGCTCGAACGTCAGAGTGCCGTGATCGGCAAGGTTGACGGGTGCAAGACCAGCGTCGAACCTCTCGGTCCCAGAAAGTGCTGCCTGGATCGGGATCCTCATGTCGGTCGGGGCGAGCTGCGCGATCGTCGAACCGTCTCGAAGATGGACCATCCCGTGGATAACGCTCTGGGGATGGACGACTACGTCGATGTGGTCGTAGTCCAAACCGAACAGATAGTGCGCTTCGATGACCTCGAGCCCCTTGTTGACGAGCGTTGCGCAGTCCACCGTGATCTTCGGGCCCATCGACCATGTTGGATGGGCGAGAGCCTCCTCGACGGTGACATCGGATAGGTCCGCGCGGTCACGAAACGGCCCTCCCGACGCAGTGATGACGATGCGAGAAACCTCGTTGCGATCGACCCGCGCGAGACATTGCGCAAGAGCCGCATGTTCTGAGTCGACGGGCACGATCGTTCCGCCGCCCGTGCGCGCCGCGGCAAGGCAAGCCTCTCCCCCGGCGACCAGAGATTCCTTGTTGGCGAGAGCAAGAACTTTTCCGGCCGACAGCGCAGCTAGAGATGCCTTGAGCCCGGCCGCTCCGACGATCGCATTGAGCACGATGTCGGCCTCGGGCAACGTGGCAAGGGCGATCGCCGCCTCTGCTCCCATGCCGGTGTGCCCGACCCCGAGGGTCTTGGCTTGCTCGGCGACGCCTTCCGAATCGGAGCCCGCGGCGAGGCCGACCACAGTGAAGCGGTCGGGATGGGCTGCGATCACGTCGAGAGCCTGACGTCCGATCGACCCCGTGGAGCCGAGTACGACGACCCGGCGGCGGGCCACGGTCACCTATCGATTGTCACACGGCGGGGTGTTTCAGCCGACGACGATCCGAAGGTAGAGGTAGACGGCGGGAGCGCACAGGATGATCGCGTCCAGGCGGTCGAGGAACCCGCCGTGGCCGGGCAGCAGGCGGCCGGAGTCCTTGATCCCGAGCTCCCGCTTAGCGAGTGACTCCACCAGGTCCCCGACCGGACCGAGGACGCCGCAGATCACGCCGATGCCGATGCCCTCGACCACCGAGAGATGGCCGAGCCACCAGCCGAACAGCGCTCCGCCGCCCAAGGCGCCCACGAATCCACCGATGGCCCCTTCCCAGGACTTTGCGGGCGATATGGCCGGCGCGAGCTTGTGCTTTCCAAGAGCCGACCCCGCGAAGAACGCAGTTATGTCGTCGAGCGCGGCCACGAGCACGAACGCGATCAATAGGCGGAGGCCGTGAGC
>JAXDJM010000212.1:0-4939 GCA_034665605.1 Actinomycetota bacterium
AGTGTTTCCACGTGTCGATGTACGAGGGCTACGTCGAGCTGGCCGAAGCTCTCAACCGGATAACCCCGGGAGACTTCGCTAAGAAGACGATGCTCGCCAACTCGGGAGCCGAGGCCGTCGAGAACGCTGTGAAGATCGCGCGCTATTCAACGGGGCGCGAGGAGGTCGTTGCGTTCTCCAATGGTTTCCACGGTCGCACCCTGATGGGGATGACGCTGACCGCGAAGGAGTATCCGTACAAGCGGGGGTTTGGGCCGTTCGCTCCCGAGGTGCACCGGCTGCCATTCGCATATTGCTATCGCTGCCCCTTAGGGCTCGAGCACCCGTCGTGTGGTCTCGCCTGCGCGGAGTTCACCGCGGACTACATCGACTCTCAGATCGGGCCCGAAGGCGTGGCGTGCATGGTGGTCGAGCCGGTGCAAGGCGAGGGGGGCTTCGTCGTCGCGCCCGATGACTACCTTCCGGCCCTCCAGGCGATCTGTACCGAGCGCGGGATCCTCATGGTCGATGACGAGATCCAGTCGGGGATGGGCCGCACCGGAAAGATGTTCGCGACCGAGCACTACGACGTCGTACCGGACATCGTCACGACGGCGAAATCTCTGGGGGCCGGGTTCCCGATTTCGGGTGTCACGGGACCGGCGGACGTGATGGATGCTCCGCACGTGGGCGGCCTTGGTGGAACGTTCGGCGGCAATCCGGTCGCGTGCGCGGCCGCCCTTGCCGTCATCGCCGAGCTCGAAGAAACCGAACTGCTCGAACGGGCTCAGACACAAGGGCGCATCATGCGCGAGCGGCTCGATCCGCTACAGGACTCGCTGAGGATCGTTGGCGAGGTTCGAGGACTCGGGCCGATGATCGGGATCGAGCTCGTTACCGATAAGAAAACCAAGGAGCCGGGAAAACTCGAAACAGCTGCCGTCGTGAAACAGTGCATCGATAACGGCGTGTTGATCTTGAAGGCCGGCACCTACGACAACGTCGTGCGCATCCTTGCCCCGTTGGTGATCTCCGACGAGGACCTTCATAAGGGCCTCGACGTCCTCATCGACGCCCTGCGCTCGGTAGATTCCGGGAAGGTCGATGGCAGTTCCTGAGCCACCCACCAGCGACGTTCGTCTTGACCATGTGACGAAAGCATTCAAGGAAACCGTCGCGGTCCGGGATCTGTCGCTCGACATCGACCAAGGAGAATTCTTCTCGCTCTTGGGTCCGTCGGGATGTGGCAAGACCACCACACTCAGGATGATCGGTGGCTTCGAGGAGCCGACGAGCGGACGGGTGTTCCTCGGGGGCCGGGATGTCACCGACTTGCCGCCTTACAAACGAGACGTCAACACGGTGTTTCAGTCCTACGCATTGTTCCCGCACCTGAACGTCTTCGAGAACATCGCCTTCGGGCCGCGGAGGAAAAAGAAAGACGAGAGTAGGGGCGATATGCACGAGCGTGTTCGCAGATCCCTACAGCTCGTCGATCTTCCAGGATATGAAACCCGTAAGCCGTCACAGCTCTCGGGCGGGGAGCAGCAGCGAGTAGCGCTTGCCCGGGCCCTGATAAACGAGCCGAAAGTTCTGTTGCTCGATGAGCCGCTGGGCGCGCTCGACCTGAAACTTCGCAAGCAGATGCAGCTCGAGTTCAAAACGATCCAGCAACGAGTCGGTATCACGTTCATCTACGTCACGCACGATCAAGAAGAAGCGATGACCATGTCCAATCAGATCGCCGTGATGCGCGCCGGAGAGATCGAGCAGATCGGAACACCCGAAAGCATGTATGAGTCGCCGGCCACCGAGTTCGTCGCCTCCTTCCTGGGCGCATCGAATCTGTTGGATGGAGTGGTCAAAGAGAAGGTGGGCGATGTTGCGACGGTCGAGCTCACGGGAGGGGTGATCGTCCGGCTGCCCAGCGAACGTGTCGCCGGACTCCAAGGGCCGATCAGGGTCGGCGTACGTCCCGAGAAGCTGACCATCGAGCCTAAATACGGAGGGTCCAGTCAGAACGCCATCATGGGGATCGTGAGAGTGGCGGCATTCGTCGGCGTTAGCTATCAGTTCGCGATCGAAATTGCGACCGGAGATACGCTCACGATGTATGCGCAGAATCTCGGTGCGGACGCGATCCCGCGACCGGGAGAAGAGGTGAGATTGGCGTGGCAGCCGCAGTACACCTTCGCGGTTAAGCCCGACGCTCGACTGGTGGAGGAGAACGCGTGAACCGAGAATCATTCGACAAGGAACTCAATGCCGCTCTAGCGCAAGGTGGGCTATCGCGCAGGGACGTTCTGCGGCGGGCAGGCGCGGGGGCCGGTGCGATCGGACTCTCGGCGATCCTGGCTGCATGCGGTGTCAAAGGCACATCGCAGTCGTCGAGCGCTACCGATTCGTCGATCTGGGACACCGCCAAACAGACCGGAGAGTTCACGTTTGCCAACTGGCCCCTGTACATCGACGACAAGAAGGTGAATGGCAAGCACGTTCATCCTTCGATAGAGGAGTTCACCAAGAAAACCGGCATCCAGGTCACCTACAAAGAGGTCATCAACGACAACGCGCCGTTCTTCGCCACGATCCAACCGTCTCTTGCAGCAGGCAAGCCGACCGGCTACGACCTCATCGTCATCACGAACGGCGCCACGCTAGACAAGCTGATAAGGCTCGACTACCTGATCCCCCTCGACCAGACGAAGCTCTCGAACTTCCACAAGTATGCCGACCCCAAATACCAGGATCCCTCTTACGATCCCGGCAATAAGTTCACGGTTCCATGGCAGTCCGGCCTCACCGGCATCGGTTACAACCCCAAGCTGACCGGTCGCAAGATCTCGAGCTTCGAAGACCTGTTGGACCCCGCATTCAAGGGAAAGGTGGGCATGTTCGGAGACACGCTCGACATGCCTAACTTCGCACTACTCGCAGTCGGCGTTAACCCAGAAGAATCGACAACCGCCGACTGGCGCAAGGCTGCCGATTGGTTGACGAAGCAGCGAGATGCGGGTCTCGTTCGCCAGTACTACGACCAGAACTACATCAAGGCGCTAACTGCGGGTGATACGTGGCTGTCGATGGCATGGTCCGGCGACATCTATCAGGCGCAGCAGTCGGGCTCTCCCGACCTCCAGTTCGTCGTGCCTAAAGAGGGAGGGCTGATCTGGACGGACAACATGTGCATCCCGGCTCATTCCGAGCACCCCGTCGACGCGATGACGTGGATCGACTTCCCCTACCAACCGAAGATCGCCGCGGCGATCGCCGATTGGGTTTGGTACATCACGCCCGTCCCCGCCTCCAAAGACATCATTGCCAAAGAATTGAATGATCCGACGGTTGCGAACAGTCCTCTGGTGTTCCCGACGCCAGAGATGTACGCCTCAACCCACCGGTATCGAGTCTTGACAGCGGACGAAGAGCAGGAATGGAACGGGATATTCGAGCCGGTTTACCAGTCGTAAAAAGCGGAAGACTTAGGCGGTTGGTGCCGCCTTACTTATTGACTCTTCCGGGAGCGGTGTGGCTCGCGCTTTTCTTCGTCGTCCCGCTCGTGGTGATGGCGTCACTGTCGACGCAGACCGGGACACTGGAGCAAGGGTTTCAACAGACCTTTCACTTCTCGAACTTCACTGATGTGCTTCGAACGTATGCACCACAACTGATCCGCTCGGTGGAGTTCGGTTCGATCGCGACGGCGGCATCGTTGGTCATCGCGTACCCGATGGCGTATTGGATCGCGTTCCACGGGGGGCGCCACAAATCGACGTTTCTGCTTCTGTTGCTGCTTCCGTTCTTCGTTTCGTTCGTGATCCGGACTCTGTCGTGGCAGTTCCTACTGGCCGATCAGGGCATCCTCTTCGGCCCCCTCAAACACATCCACCTGATCCCTCAGAACTTCCACGTGCTGGCGACGTCTGCTGCAGTGGTCTGCGGGCTCACCTACAACTTCTTTCCGTTCATGGCGCTGCCGCTCTACGTTGCGCTCGAGCGGATCGATCGGAGCTTGATCGAGGCCGCCGAGGACCTTTACGCGAATCGTACGCAAGCGTTCCTTCGAGTAGTGGTTCCGCTTTCGATGCCCGGGATCCTGGCCGGCATCTTGCTCACGTTCATCCCGGCGGCGGCAGACTTCGTCAACTCGTCGATCCTCGGAGGCACGGGCCAGACGATGATCGGCAACATCATCCAAACGTTGTTCCTGACGAACTTCGACTATCCGCTTGCATCGGCGTTGGGGTTCGTCGTGATGATCGTCCTGTTGGTACTGATGTTCGCGTATGCGCGTGCTCTCGGTACGGACGAGGTTAAGGAATTCGTTTCGTGAGCTCGGCTTTGGAAGTCGCTGAGATGCCGGAGCGGCGTGTCGCGTCGAGGCGACGATGGACCCGCTTCGTCCTGCCCACCTACACCGGGCTCGTGATCCTGTATCTCATGTTGCCCATCTTCGTGATGATCTTGTTCGGCTTCAACGACACGACCGGGCGGTTCAACTTCGCGTGGCAAGGGTTCACATTGCAGTGGTACCGCGAGCTGTTCGCGATCCAGGATCTAACGACGGCGGTGCGAAACTCTTTGATCATCGCGGTAGCCAGCACGATCCTGGCGACGACCCTCGGAACGATGATCGCGCTGGCACTGGCTCGCTATCGATTTAGGGGCAAGACGGTCCTGAACCTCGTGATGTTCACCAACGTCGCGGCCCCCGAGGTCGTGGTCGGCGCCTCTTTGCTCGCGCTGTTTGTAACGACCAACGTCTCGCGGGGTTTGGGAACGATCTTGATAGCCCACGTCATGTTCAACATCGCCTACGTGGCGATCACCGTCGAGGCGCGCCTAGCAGGCTTCGACCGATCTCTCGAGGATGCCGCAGCCGACCTCGGTGCGACTCCATGGACGGCATTCTGGAAGGTGATCTTTCCGCTGATCTCACCGGGCGTTCTCGCGGGAGCTC
>JAXDJM010000213.1:0-3312 GCA_034665605.1 Actinomycetota bacterium
CAATGTGCTGAGCAGCGGCGTAAGCAAAGAGCGTTCGCGCGCGGCAGATGCGAGCGGAACGAGCCTTCTCTTCCGGGCAAGACGTGCGGGATGCCACTGGTTGCGTGTGTGGAGCTCTACGAAGGCGACGCCTATCACTTCTTCCAATGGGTGTGCGACGAACATGCCCGCGACGCGAGCCGGAGGATCAAGGGATCTCTCGTTCGTGTCGATTGGCTGGAGGAGTGAGCCAAGCTTCTAGGAACGCCACGCGCGCGATCTGCGGAGCCGTCGGACTGTTATTTCTGGTTCCGACGACCCCCGTTACGGGCGCATCGCTTCCGCACGCCCCCAAGTGCCCGATCTTCCCCGCGAGCAACCAGTGGAACCGGCGCGTTGACAACCTTCCGGTCGCGTCGAACTCGCGGGCGATAGTCAAGAGCATCGGATCGCAAACGGGCCTGCATCCGGACTTCGGATCGGGCCACTACAACGGGGGGCCGATCGGGATCCCGTTCACAACCGTCCCCGGCGACCAGAAAAAGGTACCGGTCCATTTCCACTATGCGAGCGAATCGGATCCCGGTCCGTACCCGATCCCGAAAGACGCCCCTATAGAGGGCGGACGCAAATCGTCGGGAGATCGCCATGTGATCGTCGTCGACAAAGGCCACTGCAAGCTCTACGAGCTGTACGCGGCGCATCCGCGAAATGGTGGAACGCACTGGCGGGCGGGTTCGGGTGCGACGTGGAACTTGAGGTCCAACAAGCTGCGCCCCAAAGGGTGGACCTCGGCAGATGCCGCCGGGCTTCCGATCCTCCCTGGGCTGGCGCGCTACGACGAAGTCAAGGCGGGCGCGATCCATCACGCGCTCCGGTTCACCGTTTCACGAACGCGACGCAAGTACATCTATCCGGCACGTCACTTCGCGTCGGACCTCACGAGCCGCAACCTTCCCGCGATGGGCCAAAGATTGCGACTCAAGAAGAGCTTCGACATCTCCGGTTTCCCGCGACAAGCGCGGATCGTTCTGAAGGCTCTCAAGCAGTACGGGATGATCGTGGCCGACAACGGCTCCGACTGGTACATCTCCGGGGCGCCCAACAAGCACTGGGACAACGACAAGCTTCACAGCCTCGGCCGGGTTCTCGGAAAGAACTTCGAGGTCGTCGACACGTCCTCGCTCCCACGCCCCTAGCTTTTCCTCTGCAGATACCGCGTAAAGCGCGGACTGTGCAGAGGAAAAGTGGGGTTACTTGATTACCACGACGCCGTCCGCAAAGGTTTCCGCGTCCACTTGATCGTGCGTGACTAGCACCGCGCTGCCACGGAACGTTTCCAGGTAGTCGCGAAGGAGGTGCCGGACTTCGGTGCGAGCCGTGACGTCGAGGTCTGAAAGCGGCTCGTCCAGAAGCAAGATCGACGGCTCGGTAACGATGGCGCGTGCCAGCCCGACGCGCTGCGCCTCGCCTCCGGACAGCTCATCCGCTCGTTGAGTCATCGCCTCATCGAGCCCAAACGATCCGAGAAGGTCGCGAGCACGCGACCGTGCTTCCCGTCGTCCCAACCCGTTACGACGTAGCGGATAGGCAACGTTGTCGATCGCATCGAGCCACGGAAAGAGACGTAGATCCTGGAACACGACCCCCACGCGCCGTGCCTGCGGAGCGAGACGGATCTTGCGCCCCGTGTCGTCCCACACGGTCCCGTCGACCGAGACGTAGCCCTCGTCCAGACGGATCAATCCGCAGAGCGCGGAGACAACCGTCGATTTTCCGGCTCCGTTCGGTCCGAGGAGAGCGACCGTCTTACGTGCCGGAACCGACAATTCCACGTCGATCGTTTTCGCCGCGCGCCGAACGCAAACACGTGCCTCCAGCCCGTTCATCCGAATCGGAGCCTTCCGCGCAATGCGATGAATATCGCGACGGCGATCGCCAGCAAGATCACGCTCAACATCACTGCTCCGTCGGGATTCGTCTGCAGTGTTTGATAGATGTCGAGTGGAAGCGTTTGAGTTCGGCCCTGAAAGTTGCCTGCGAATGTGATGGTTGCGCCGAACTCACCGAGAGCCCGCGCCCAACACAGCGCGAGACCACCGATGAGCGCGGGACGGATCGCCGGCAACGTGACCGTTCGCAACATCGCGAACCTGCTCGCGCCCATCGCCGCGGCGGCGTCTTCCAAACCGAGATCGTTGGCTCTTAGACCGGCCTCCACCGTGATGATCAAAAAGGGAGCAGAGACGAACGTTGCCGCCACGACCGCGGCCCCCGTTGTGAAGGGCAAAGAGATCCCCACCACATCGAGTGGGTGCCCGAGTACCCCATTGCGACCGAATCCGGTGAAGAGCGCGATCCCGCCGACCACAGGCGGAAGGATCATCGGGATAAGAACGAGAGCGCGCACCAACCCGAGACCTCGCGCCTTCGATCGCGCCAAGAACCATGCGATCGGGAAGCCGAAAACCGTGGACAGCGCGACGGCCGAGATAGAGACGACCGCGGAAAGTTTGGCCGCATCGATGGTCGCACGGTCTTTCAGCTGGTCCCACAGTTGAGACCACGGCGACCGCACCAACAGACCTACGAGGGGGACCGCAAAGAACGCCACCCCGGCGATCGCCAGCACTACGAGGACGATGTCCGTTACCGGACTTGGTCTTCTAGTGGTCACCGAATCCATATCGGTGAAGCGTCGCTTGACCCTGGCTGGAGAGAACGAGCCGCTCGAACGACAGAGCATCGGTCTCATCCGGAGCGTCCACGAGCGGTGCGATCTCGTAGGTCGCGACCACGTTCGACCGGTTGGGTATCGCAACGGCGTGAACTTCACCTTCGACGCCACCCGACAGGTCGCTCACGTAGACGATCCCGGCGTCGGCTTCACCCAGACGCACCTTCGACAACACGCTCTGGTCGTCGAGTTCGTTGGAAACCACGTTGGCCGTGACGGCTCGATAGATGCCGAGCTTCACGAAGATCTGCCGGGCATAGTCGCCTGCGGGAACCCCCGGTGCGGCGAGCACGAGCTTGATCCCCGGCCTGGCCAAGTCTTCGATGGAAGAGATACTTGCCGGATTGTCGCCCGGAGTCACCAGCACCAATCGATTCGTTGCAAATACCTGGGGCGACTTGGCGACCTTGTTCAACCGGACGACCGTGTCCATCTGCTTGGGACTCGCCGATGCGAACAGGTCTCCGGGCGCACCCTGCAAGATCTGAGCAGCGAGCGTGTCGGATCCGGCGAAGCTGAACGTGACCCGGGTCCCCGAGTGAGCGGATTCAAATGTTCGTCCAAGGGCCCCGAACGCCTGGGTCAACGATGACGCG
>JAXDJM010000214.1:0-8653 GCA_034665605.1 Actinomycetota bacterium
ATCTCTACACGACCAAAGAGCTCGGCGAGCGCGTGCTCGGTGCGCCGCTGACGGTCACCCCGTTCATCGATTACATCAAACACAAGTACGGCGAGATCTACGACATCGAGTTCAACAACTGATCGGACTCGATCGCGCCGGGCCGCAGCACCCTCGGCTCCCCGACGAGGTTGAACACGGTCGATGCCCGTCCGTGGGCGACACCGCCGTCTAGATAAACGGGGATCTCTTCTCCGAATTCGGCTCGTGCGGACGCGATGTCGGCCGCAGCGTCTTCGCCCGAACGATTGGCGCTCGTAACCGCAAGCGGGCCGGATCGCTCGAGTACCTCGCGCGCCAGTGCGTGGGCCGGGATCCGAACGGCTATCGGAACTTCGGGACCCCCGCCGAGGTCGTGCTCGAAGCCGGTAGCGCGCGGGAGCACGAGCGTGAGGGGGCCGGGCCACCACCGCGCCGCCAGCCGAAACGCCCGTTCGTCGAAGTCCGCGACCGCGGTCAGGTCTCTGAGGCTTGCTCCGAGCACGGGCAGGGGCTTGTCCTCTGGGCGTCCTTTCAATGCGAAGACGAGCGCGATCGCTTCGGGATGCTCGGGTTTGGCCGCGATCCCGTAGACGGTGTCGGTCGGCATCACGATGCAGAGACGGTCGTCGAGGGCCGCTATCGCGTGGTCGACGGATCTGTTACTCGACATGGCGAGCGTCGACATATCGGGGTCGTCCCGAGAGATCGTCGTGGACCGCTATGTCCGCGTAACCCCGGTCGGTGAGAAGAGCCACCACCTCTTCGGATTGACGTTCGCCGATCTCGAGCACGATCCATCCATCGGCACGCAACCATCCGCGCGCGTCATCGACGAGGCGTTCGATGACGTCCAGTCCTCTCTTGCCCGCGAACAGCGCGGTCTCGGGCTCGTGATCGGCAACGTCGACCGGCAGCGCATCTCGCTCGGCCGTTGCGATGTAAGGCGGATTGGAGACGACGACATCGATGGTCCCGGCAAAGTCTTGCGGTAAGCCATCGAACAGGTCTCCACGAACGATCGAGACTCGCTTCCCGATGGCGTCGCGGTTGCGGACCGCCCACCGAAGCGCTTCGGGATCGATCTCTGTCGCCAGAACGGTTGTGTCCGCGCGCTCATGTGCGATCGATAGCGCGATGGCGCCGGAGCCCGTTCCGATATCGACAAGGGTGCCGCTGGGGGGCAGATGATCGGTCGCGCACTCGACAACGAGCTCGGTTTCGGGTCTAGGGATGAAGACGCCGGGCCCGACGGCAAGCTCGAGGTGACGG
This sequence comes from Actinomycetota bacterium, assembly GCA_034665605.1. Classification (GTDB taxonomy): domain Bacteria; phylum Actinomycetota; class CADDZG01; order CADDZG01; family WHSQ01; genus JALZGD01. Next base: position 1,291 of record JAXDJM010000214.1, read on the forward strand.
AATCCGGCTACCCCGGTTAGATATTGAAGTGGCTCGCCTCGGGCGCGTCGACGAGCAAGCTCGAGCAGCGACGCGTCGTCCGGAGCCGCTTGTGCGAGCCACTGCGCCTCGCGGCGCGCGTTATGGATCCCGGCCGCCGACAGGATCTCGTCGACGCCGGCAGGGGCATCGATCAGGATGGGCCTTCGAGGGTCTGCGCCCGATCGTTCGCGATGAGCTGATCGATCAACTCATCCAGGTCGCCTTCCAAGATCTCGCTGAGCCGCTGGGTCGAGTATCCGATGCGGTGATCGGTGACGCGGCTCTGCGGGAAGTTATAGGTCCGGATCTTTTCTGAGCGGTCGGCCGTGCGTACCTGAGCCTTACGTTCAAGGGCTTGCTCGGCGTCCCGCTCGTCTTGTTTGATCTGCAAGAGCCGCGCCCGCAAGATGCGCATCGCCTTGTCTTTGTTCTGTAGCTGAGATTTCTCGTCCTGGCATGCAACTTCGACACCGGTCGGGATGTGGCGGATCCTGACCGCGGAGTCTGTCGTGTTGACGGACTGGCCCCCGGGACCACTCGATCGGTACACGTCGATCTTCAGATCCTTTGGATCGATCTGGACGTCTATCTCCTCGGCTTCGGGAAGAACCAAGACTCCCGCGGTCGAAGTGTGAGTCCGCCCGCTCGACTCCGTGGCCGGAACTCGCTGAACGCGGTGAACACCGGCTTCGTGCTTCAAGCGCGAAAAGGCACCTTTGCCCTTCACCGCGAAAGTGATCTCCTTGAAGCCGTTAACACCGGTCTCGTTCGACGTGAGCACTTCGGTCTTCCACCGGTGCCGCTCTGCGTACCTGGAATACATCCGGAACAGGTCGCCCGCGAACAGCCCGGCCTCGTCACCGCCGGCGCCCGCCCTGATCTCCATGATGACGTCGCGATCGTCGTTCGGGTCGGTCGGGATCAGTGCCTGCTGGATCTCGCCACTCAGACGTTCAAGGGTGGCTTGAAGATCGTGCGTCTCGGATTCGATATAACGACGTTCCTCACCGGAGCTGCCCGAAAGCATCGCCCGCGCTTCTTGAAGGTCGTCCGACGCGCGCTTGTACGAACGCCACGCGTCCACCACGGTCTTCAGCTCCGAGTGCTCTTTACCGAGAGAGCGGAGCTTGTCGGTATCCGATCCTGCCCCCGGGTCGGCGAGGGCGCGCTCGACCTCTTCGAAGCGACTTTCCATCTCTTTAAGGCGACCCTCGGGCACCTCCATCACGAAACCGGAGCTTGAGGACCACCGCGGGGAAGATCGTCGACATCGGTGGTGACGGCCTGCATCGCCGCGATCGCGACCTCGATCTGATCGAGGGATGGGGGCTTGGTCGTGATCTTCTGAAGAGCCAGTCCCGGAAGCATCGCGATCTTGAACAACATCGAGTCTTCGTTGCGGGACGCGAACTTGATCACCTCATAGGAGACGCCCGCGAGGAGCGGGATGGCGGCAAGCCTGATCAAGATGCGCGCCAAGAAAGTAGGCGTGAAGATCACATCGAGAACGAAGTGGGCGATGATCGTGAGGAACAGAACGATGAACAGGAAGTTCGTCCCGCAGCGAACGTGCAGTGTCGAGTACTTCCGGTCGATCTCTGCCGGCACCAACTCATCGGCGTTCTCGTACGCGTAGATCGTCTTGTGTTCGGCTCCGTGGTACTGGAACAGCCGCCGGACGTCCTTGAACTGGCCGATCACTGCCAGATATGAAACGAAGAGCGCGATGCGCAGGCAACCTTCGACAACCGTGAATAGAAGACGAGAAGTCTTTAGGTCTTTGAAGAAATGCTCGATCAGCCGGGTCCCAAAAACGGGTAGGACGATGAAGATCGCCGAGAACAGCACCATGGCGATCGTGATCGTCCAACCGAGTTGCTTGTCGGTTAGTTGCTCTTCTTCTTCGAGCGCCTGGTTCGTCGAGATCATCAGCGCTCGCATGCCGATCACCAGTGACTCACCCAAGACGTAGCAGCCGCGCAACAAGGGCCATTGAAGCCACGGCTTCCGTTGTGCAAGCGTCGGGAGTGGGTGATCTTCGACGGCGATCGTTTCGTCGGGCCGACGGCACGCGACCGACCACGAACGGGGGCCGCGCATCATGACGCCTTCTAAGACGGCCTGGCCCCCGATAGAGGGCCGGCCCGCGCTCGGATGGGAGTGTGGCGCGTCAGACATGTTTCAGATCGGGCGCGCCGAGCTGGTCACGCCTGGTCGGCAGTTGGCGCCGTTGTCGCTTCGGCCTTTGCCCCGCCGGGACGCCGGTTGCCGTACTTGCGCTGGAAGCGCTCGACGCGGCCTCCGGTGTCGACAAGCTTCTGCTTGCCCGTATAGAAGGGGTGACATTGGTTGCAGAGCTCGACGTGAAGCTCAGACTTGATCGATCGAGTTGTAAAGGTGTTTCCGCACGAGCACGTCACGTGGGTCTCGACGTACTCGGGATGCATGCCTTGTTTCATGTCTTGTCTCCCGTCGCAGTTTCCTGTTGCTGATTCTCGCGAGCTTTCCGAGCCCGTTCGTAAGCCACTGATGCTTTAGCCATCACGTAGAAGGTCAATACCAGACCGCCCACGAGCCCGATGATAGTCAGCCATTGCGGCCAACCCAATCCGAGCACCGGCTATTCCCCCTTGACGGGAGCCTTGGCGATCTCGCGCAAGAACTGAGCGTTGCCCTGAGTGGCTTTCATCTTGTCGATGAGCAGCTCGAGAGCGCCGCCACCTTCGAGTGCGTGAAGGACCCTGCGAAGCCGCCAGACGAGCTGGAGCTCCTCTGGGGTCAGCAGCAGCTCCTCTTTACGGGTTCCCGACGCCTGGATGTCGATCGCCGGGAAGATCCTCTTCTCGGACATCTTGCGATCGAGTTTCAGCTCCCAGTTACCGGTTCCCTTGAACTCCTCGAAGATGACCTCGTCCATCCGCGAGCCGGTTTCGACCAGCGCGGTTGCAAGGATTGTCAGAGATCCACCGAACTCGATGTTGCGAGCGGCTCCGAAGAATCGCTTGGGCGGATAGAGAGCCGTCGAGTCGACACCACCGGACAAGATGCGGCCCGATGCCGGCGTCGCGAGGTTGTAGGCACGTGACAAACGCGTGATCCCATCGAGCAGGATCATGACGTCCTTGCCGGTCTCGACTAGACGCTTGGCGCGCTCGAGCGTGAGCTCGGTGACCTGGATGTGATCGTCCGAAGGCCGGTCGAAGGTCGAATAGACAACCTCGCCGTCGACCGAACGCTGCATGTCGGTGACCTCTTCGGGGCGCTCGTCGACGAGCAACACCATCAAGTGGGTTTCTGGGTTGTTCAGCCGGACCGCGTTCGCGATCTCTTTCATGACCGTTGTCTTGCCCGCCTTGGGCGGACTGACGATCATCCCGCGCTGTCCCTTACCGATCGGAGCGATCAGATCGATGATGCGCGGCGTGATCCGGTGCGGATCTTCCGACGTCTCTAGGGTCATGCGATCTTGCGGATAGAGAGGCGTTAAGTCCGCGAAGCGCGGGCGGTGCTGCGCTTTCTCGGGCTCTTCACCGTTGATCGTGTGGATCTTTAGAAGAGCCTGGTACTTCTCAGACTCCTTCGGTGAACGAACCGAACCATTGATGTCGTCGCCTTTACGCAGATGGAAGCGGCGAACCTGCGAAACGGAGACGTAAACGTCTTTGTCGCCGGGAAGGTAGCCGCTGGTGCGCAAGAAGCCGTAGCCCTCGGGCAACAGGTCGAGGATCCCCGTCCTTACTTCTGCGTTGGGGTCGTCTTCGGCTTCGAGATCCTCCCAGCGCTCTTCACGCTGGTAGTGAGGAACGCCTCCCTGGCCCCCGCGTCCACGACGGCGACGCCTGCCGCCGCGGTCGTTGCGGTCGTTATTGCGGCCACCCTGTCCATCGCGCGGTTCTGCCTTCTCGCGCGGACGAACGCGCTGTTGGTCACCACGTCCTTGCGGACGGCGACGCATCTGATCGTTGCGCGTGTCGCGATCGTCGACCGCACCCTCGTCGCGCATCGGCGAACCATTGGGAGCGCCGAGCCCCGGCGCGGTCTCGCGCTGAACCGGCTTCGGGTCGTCGGTCTTCGTCGTGTCTGCCTTAGACGCGTCGCCTTTTGGGGCCTCGGTCTTTGGTGGGCTCGCTTTCGGAGTCGACTTCGTCGCTCCGTTCGAACCGTTCTTCGTGATCTTGTCGACCAGCTCGGACTTCTTGAGCCCGCTGACCTTCAGATCCATCGATTTTGCGATCTCACGCAGCTCGGCAACTGCTTTCTGCTCGAGCACCGATCGATCGGTTGTTTGTGCCACCTGCTATTCCTCCTGATACGAGGGAGGTAACTCACCCAGGAAGGGTTTCGCTTTCTCCCAGTCGCCTAGAAACTTCTCCATCCCCGCATCCGTTAGCGGGTGCTTCACCATCGCCTCCAAGACCGAGAACGGCATCGTTGCGATGTCGGCCCCCAACTTCGCCGCTTCGACGATGTGCATCGGGTGTCGGAGGCTCGCCGCCAGTACCTGGGTCTGATAGCCCTGGATCTCGTAGATCTCGCAGATATCGGCCAAGATACGGAGGCCGTCCATTGCGATGTCGTCCAGCCTACCCAGGAACGGTGAAACGATGTAGGCCCCGGCCTCGGCGCAGAGTATCGCCTGAGTCGGCGAGAAGCACAAGGTCATGTTCACCTTGATGCCCTCGTCCGAGAGCTTACGACATGCGGCAAGCCCATTTGCGGTGGTGGCTATCTTCACCACTACGTTGTCGCCGATCTGAACGATGTCGTGTCCTTGTCGGACGATCGTGTCCGTGTCGTCCGAGGCGGTTTCGACCGACACGTCCCCCGGGACGAGCGATGCGATCTCTTTCTCCAGAGTTAAGAACTCGGTCTTCTCTTTGACGACCAAACTCGGGTTCGTCGTTATGCCCGACAGAACCCCCCACCGCATCGCTTCGCGGATCTCGTCGAGATTCGCGGTGTCAAGAAACAGTTTCACGTTGCCCGCTCCCTTCGTGCTTCTGGCGGTCGAGCACCTCGCCCGCTTGTTCCAATAGCTTTCCTTCTGTCGGCTCGATCACGACTCCGCGATGCGTCGCGTCGAGTGCCTGCGCGATCACGTGATCGATCACTGCAGACAGGGTTGCGTCCAAGTCGTAGTGCGGAATGACCGGCACTCCCCGCATGAGCGCGGACGACTCCATGTACTTCTGGATCCGTCTGATCTTCTTGAACGAGTTGAGGTATCTCTCCATGGGCCGGTTGCGTGTCTCGCGGCCGCGTGCGTAGAAGTGACTGCGGTGCAGCTCCTCGTCGTCGATCGTGACCAGCAGAGGGACGACGACTGCGTTCTCGCTCTCTATCCCACCCAGGAAGCCGGGGACCAGATGGGCCCCTTCAAGGATCATGTCGGTGCCCTCGGCGATCGCTCGATCGATAAGGGATTGCGCACCAACCGACACCGCAGCGGCCTGCTCGCGGAAACCGATGATGAGCTTGTCGCCCGAGTGTGGGATGGGTTGGCGAACCGCACTATCGGCCTCGAACGACGACGAATACAGGGTTGGGAACATCTGCTCTGTGAACGCGCTGCGTAGCACCTCTCTGACTGCGTCGGTCGACACGACACGAGTGATACCGAGACGCGTCGCAAGCTGGGTTGCGATCGTCGACTTCCCGACACCCGTCGCGCCGCCGATCAAGATGATCAGTGGGATATCGAGCCGCGCGACAGACTCCCACTTGATGTAGTTCTCTGCGTACGAGTCACCGGCCTCGCGGCGCAGCACCTGAAGTGTCAGGTCGCGCAGCTCGTCGGCCGAAACGCGATCGGTGTCCAACGCGATCAGTTCCTGTTCGACCTTGTTTGCGACGGCGTACGAACGTGCCGGACCCAAGCCGGTTGCCATCAATGCCGAGGCGGTCAAGCCCTTCGAGTACGGGAGCCCGTGCTCGCGCTCGGAGATGAAGATGTGTTGCCGGCGTCCGTCTTTCGCAGCCATAACTACCCTTCGAATCTGTTGTTGGAGAGGGAGAGGACCCGAGCGAATGCGGCCTCGACGTCGTCTCCATCGACACCGTGTAGCTCGTTTCTCATGTAGACCACGTCCACCCCGGCATCCAGGGCACGGCGCGTCGCAACGTCGATCCCTGCCGCCTTGATCTCACAAAGCAGCACGTCGGCGTCTCCGATGTTCGCCAGGTCTGATTCGAGCCTGGGGCGATCGGACAGCGAATGTGTCATACCCACCACCCGGCATCTCTGCGTTTCTTGCAGATGACGCGTTATCGAGTCTCCCGCCGCTTCTGGTGCAGTCGTGGCGACGAAAACGTCGGCCCCCTCGACTGTTCGCGTGGGAGCGGGCCGGAAGACGGTGCGGACCACTTCGAGCTCATCCAGGCCTCGGGCCCTCCTTACCGTGAACAGAAAGTCACGGATCACAGAGGAGAGCGTGGAGATCTGGGAGGGAGTCCCGAAAGGGTTCTCACTCATAGTAACCACAACACAGTCGGCGAGCAACAACCGATATGGACCCATGTATCCGGTCACGTATTCGGTTGGGATCGACGATGGGACGACCATCAACGTCGTATCGGCATGAACGGGAGGCAAAGCAGACCCACTTCCTTCGAGGATCGTGACATCACCTTCGATCGTGTTGGCCAGCTCGACGCCGGCAACGACGTTCGAATAGCTCACGGCCCCTGCCAGGCCGCCTCCACAGCGGTTACATCCGATCGTTGGAACGCGAGCCAGCAATGCGTCTTCGATGTAATCGGATGCCGCATGCTTGCCTTGATCGGCCAGCGCGACGAGATCTTGTGGCGACATATCGAGTTGGTCGCCCCTGATGAGCTCGGGGTCTGGAGGCCCCCCTCTTCCCATCGCTACAACAACCGGATGCGTCCCGGCATTCCGAGCGAATCGAGCGAGCGACGCGGCAACCGCGGTCTTGCCCGTCCTCTTACCCGTGGCGCCGACGGCCACGGTTGGCCTCGTCGAGATGTGAGGGCGAGGCGGTGGTTCGAATCTGAAGTCGGCCCCCTCGTAAGCGATCCCCTTCGAGAGGGCCACGGCCGCGAGGACGTGCCGGCGCCGGTAATCGAGCACCGGCTCGTCGGACAGATCGATCACCACATCGCACTCGTTCTCGTCCAAGGCACGATCGAGCTCGAGTGGAACGTCGGGGCCAGAGCGCACGGGCTTTCCCCCGACGGGAGCGAATCCCGACGCCGGAAGCTTCTCGGCACCACCTGCGGCAACGGCTGCTACGACCTCGTATCCGTTGCGCTCGAGGTCCGCGAGAGCGGCTTCGATGACGGGCGGATAGTGCTCTCCGTCGATAACGACGAGGCATCGCAT
>JAXDJM010000215.1:0-2507 GCA_034665605.1 Actinomycetota bacterium
AGAACTCGACGCCGACGTCCTTCGCTCCGGGAACTTGCAGCAAGGAGGGTGCGCGCTCCTCGTCGAAGACGAGATCGGCGTAAGCGAGGTCGTGAACGACGATCATCTCCCGAGCACGGGCGAACTCGACGAGCTGCTCGAAGAACGAGATGTCGACCATGGCAGTGGTCGGGTTGTGCGGGAATGAGCACAACACGACCCTTGGTTTGGGCTCGGAACGCTCGTAAGCAGCGACGAGATCCGCGAAGAAATCCGACTCGAGACTGAGCGGAACCGTCGTCAGGTTGGCGCCGGCGAGGATCATCGCGTAGGTGTGGATCGGATACGTCGGCTCCGGGACCAGCACCGAGTCGCCCGGCCCGAGAAGCACCCAAGCAAGGTGTGACAGGCCCTCTTTCGCGCCGATCGTCGCGATGGCTTCCGTCTCGGGATCGAGGGTCACTCCCCACGAGCGTTCGTAGTGATCGCAGATCGCTGCTCTGAGCTTGGGGATGCCGCGCGACGCGGAGTAGCGGTGGTTACGCGGGTTGTCGACGGCTTCCTTCAGCTTCTCGACGACCGCTTCGGGGGTCGGGATATCGGGATTCCCCATACCGAGATCGATGATGTCCTCGCCTGCCCGGCGCGCCTTCATCTTCAGGTCGTTAACGATCGAGAAGACGTACGGCGGAAAGCGCTCAATGCGCCGAAACTCCATCGACCTAACCTACGGCAACTCCGGAGGGCGAGCGATCGCTCCGGCGAGTTACGCAGGCCGCGTTGCGTAGCAACGCACGCCGAGTATGTCTGAGCAGAGGAGCGACGCACGACCCGGAGGAGTTGCCCTGACCAGTCGTGGCTCAGTCGTTCGGGTCGTCGAGGTCTGGGGTGTTCCCGTCGAGGCGTTCGAGGTCGAAAAGCTGCACCCGGCCGTCTTCGATCCGGGCAGTGACCGAGACCGCTTGTCCGTTCCCGAGACCACGGATGCGCGCCGATCGCTTGTCGTCGTAGCCGAGAGCCTCGGCCCCCAGCCACCGGATCGTTCCCCCATGACTCACGACGACCACGTTGCCGTCGGGATGCGCGGACGTCACGTCGGCGAGGCCGGCAAGGGCACGTTCTCTGACTTGAGAGGGCGATTCACCGCCGGGACGAGCGCTGTAATGACGGGCCGGCCCCCACAGATCCGGCCAGCGCTTCCTGATCTCGTCGGTCGACAGACCGGTCCAGTCGCCCTGGTCGATCTCGCTGAACCGAGGATCGATCTGCACCTCCAAGTCGTGGGAGGCGGCGATCGCCCGGGCGGTTTCGGCGGCCCTCGCAAGGTCACTTGCATAGACCGCTTCGAGCGCGAGCGTCGAGAACGCCTCGGCGGCATGAAGTGCCTGCAAACGGCCGTCTTCGTTCAGCGGAACGTCCGCTTGGCCCTGGGCTCTTTTCGTCCTGTTCCATTCGGTCGCGCCGTGCCGCACGAGATAGATCGTGGTCATCGCTCGGGCCGCCACAGAAGCACGCTCATAACCTGTCGCGCACCTGGGAGATGAGCTCGTAGACCTTGGGGTCGGCCGAGTCGGGAGCGGTGCACACGAGATGGCGAGCACCTGCCGCCACAAATTCTGCGAGCCGGTTCCCTACTTGCTGTGGAGTCCCGGCCACGAAATGGCGGGGGTTACGACCTTGCATCTTGCGCTCGACCTCGGTCTCGTCCGAACCGACGATCACCTGGCCGGCCCATGTCAGCTCGATGGGACGTCCCCCAGCGCGTTCGGTAACCGTTGCCGCATCGCGCGCGAACGTCTTCGGAGTTCCACCCCATCCGTTCCACCCGTCGGCAACTACCGCTGCAGCTTCCAGCGCATCGTCGGAGCGGCCGGCGACCCACAGCGGGACGGGGTGTGTCGGTCGTGGCGATGGAGGCAAGGATGTGATCGAAACAAATCTGTCGTCCTGCGTGACGGCATCTGCCGTGAGAAAAGACCGCACGACCTGACAGGTCGAGATCAGTTGGGCGGTTCTTTGGTCGGCGTCCCAATGGGGGGCCCCGAAAGCTTCGTTCTCGGCCCGGCTGAGATCGTCGCCCGAGCCGATGCCTACCGTGACACGGCCCGGAGCGATCGTCGCCGTCGTTGCGATCGCCTTTGCCAGCAGCACCGGATGTCGCAGCGAAGAACGCGTCACGAGGGTGCCCAGGCCGATCTTTCGGGTGGTCGAAGCCAGGTACGACATCGCGGTCCAGGCCTCGAAGATCGGGCGCTCTTTGCCCCCGGACAGTGGCCACAGGTGGTCGAAGACCCATGCCGAGTCAAGTCCCAGCGACTCCGCTCGGCGGGCTCCATCCACGAAGACATCGGGGTCGCTGCCGAATTGCGGGAGCGTTACCCCCAACATGACGTCGCTCATGACGCGTTGAGCATCAGGTAACGAACCAGGAATTCGGCAACCCCCGCAGTCAAGATCGCAACGTAATACAGCCCCGTTGCCGACTGGATCGACTTGATGTTGACGCACCGCCGCGCGGCCCACACGAC
>JAXDJM010000216.1:0-7316 GCA_034665605.1 Actinomycetota bacterium
GTGCTGGACCGGGGCCGCGCCCGACGCAAATTCCGTCGCCTGACCCGCGACGAGCTGGGCAAGCTGCTCTAGATCCTTCAAAGGCAGTCTGGCGGCTCTCCCAGACTTATCCTGACTCGGTGGAACGACGCATCTTTGGCACCGAGAACGAGTACGGCGTTACCTGCACTTTCCGTGGTCAGCGCCGGCTCTCTCCCGACGAGGTGGCTCGCTATCTATTCCGGCGGGTCGTCTCGTGGGGCCGGTCGTCCAACGTCTTCTTGGAGAACGGCGCCCGGCTCTACCTCGACGTCGGCTCCCACCCCGAATACGCAACCCCCGAGTGCGACTCGGTCTACGACCTGGTCGTCCACGACAAGGCGGGCGAGAGGATCCTCGAGGGCCTTTTGAAGGCGGCCGAAGCGCGCCTCCGCGAGGAAGGCATCTCCGGCGACATCTACCTGTTCAAGAACAACACCGATTCGGCCGGCAACTCTTACGGCAGTCACGAGAACTACCTCGTGTCCCGTTACGGCGAGTTCGGCCGCCTTGCCGAAGTGATGATTCCGTTCTTCGTGACCAGGCAGATCTACGCGGGTGCGGGGAAGGTGCTTCAGACCGCGCGCGGTGCGATGTTCTGCATCTCGCAGCGAGCCGAGCACATCTGGGAAGGTGTGTCGTCCGCGACGACGAGATCGCGACCCATCATCAACACGCGCGACGAGCCCCACGCAGACGCCGAGAAGTACCGGCGCCTCCATGTGATCGTGGGCGACTCGAACATGAGCGAGTGGACCTCGTACTTGAAGGTTGGGACGACCGCGTTGCTGCTGCGGATGGTCGAAGAAGGGGTCCAGATCCGCGATCTGACGCTCGAGAACCCGATCCGGGCGATCCGTGAGATATCCCACGACACGACCTGCCGTCGCCGGGTTCGGTTGGCGAACGGCCGCGAGGCGTCTGCCTTGGACATGCAAAAGGAGTACCTAGATAAGGCGTTGCGGTGGGTCGATCGCAGAGACGATCGCGTGATGAAAGAGATCGCGGGTATGTGGGAGCACGCGATCACGAGCCTCGAGACCGACCCGAGCAAGCTCGATAGGCAGGTCGACTGGATCGCCAAGCGGAAGTTGATCGAGCAATACCGCGAGCGTCACAACCTGCCGCTGTCCCATCCCCGCGTCGCCTTGATGGATCTCGCCTACCACGACGTCAATCGGAAGCGCGGTCTCTACTACGTCCTCGAACGACGCGGCGCCGTCGAGAGGATGTGCGACGAACAAGATATCGAGAGAGCAACTCAAGAGCCTCCCGAGACGACGCGCGCGAAGCTTCGGGGCGACTTCATCCGCGCCGCCAAGAGGAAGCGCCGTGACTTCACCGTCGACTGGGTCCATCTGAAATTGAACGATCAAGCGCAACGAACGGTGTTGTGCAAGGACCCGTTCCGATCCACCGACGAGCGGGTTGCGAAGCTCATCGCCTCTCTTTGATGGCCGCCTTCAGAACCGCCAAGGTGGTCTCGATCGACCACGTTCATGCAGATCTCGTCAAGCTCTCGATCGACTGCGAGGGCGACGTCGTCGCGGCCAGTGCCTTTCCGTCGATGGTCGGCCCTCTCGGCCCAGGAGACGAGGTCGTCATCAACACCACGGGGATCGAATTGAACCTGGGCACCGGGGGAGAGGCTTTCGTTCTCTGGAATCTGTCGGGGCCGGGCCCGGCGGACGAGCTCCCCGGCCACATAGTGAAGCTGCGGTACACGCCGTGGCAGATTCCCGTCGCGGCGGTGGAAGCGCCCGAAAGCCAACACCATGATTTGCTGGCCACCGCGGTGTCCATGGAAGGAACGCCTGTGGTCGCGTGCAGTCTCCACTCGCAGCTGGCCGGGGTTGCCGCCGGAGTGAAAGCGGCACGACCCCAGGCGCGCGTCGCCTACGTGATGACCGACGGGGCGGCGCTTCCGATCGCGTGGAGTGACCTCGTCCGGAGCCTGAGCGACGCCGGCCTTATAGATGTCACGTGCACCTGCGGTCACGCTTTCGGTGGGGATCTCGAAGCCGTCAATGTGTTTTCGGCGATGCTCGCGGCGAAGCTCGTTGGGGAGGCAGACGTAGTCGTCGTTGCGATGGGACCGGGGGTGGTGGGAACGGCAACGCCCCTCGGGTTCACCGGCATCGAGCAGGGCCAGGCGCTCGATGCCGCTTCCGCCCTTGGGGCGCGGGCGGTTGGTTGCCTACGCATCTCCTTCCACGACGAACGCGACCGACATTCCGGCGTCAGTCATCACACCCTGACGGCCCTGAAGCTCGGGGCGCGCTCGCGGTGCGAGGTCGCGCTTCCTCTTCTCGACGACGCGCGCCGTGCCACGATAAGAACCCAGCTCGACACTGCAGGTATCACGGAGCGGCATGCGGTTCTAGAAGTCGACGGCCGCCCCGGTGTGGCCCTATTGCGAGACGAGCGGATCGACGTGTCTTCTATGGGACGGTCTCTCGACGACATCCCCGAGCTATTCGAAGCCGCCGCCGCGGCAGGGGCATTAGCCGCGTCCTACGTATAGGTGACGCGCGCCACCGCGCGCGTTGATCGCACCTCTTAGACAAGCACGGTGAGCCTGTACCCTCGCCGGATGCGCAGGATCGAGCGCTTGGTCAATCTCATCGCGGCGCTACTCGAGACGTCCCGACCGTTGACGGCCGAAGAGATACGCACAACGGTCGCCGGATACGACCAGACCGATCACGAAGCGTTCCGCCGCACGTTCGAGCGCGATAAGGCTTCGCTCAGAGACATCGGCATCCCGTTGGAGGTCGTCACAACCGACCCGTTCGCCGAGCGCGCCGACGCGTACATCATTCCCAAGGCTCGCTACTACCTCCCGCAACTCGACCTCGAAGAAGACGAGCTCGCCGCACTACAACTCGCGGCGCAATCCCTGCAGGGGAGCAACGAGAAAACGGGAGCCGGATTCCTGAAGCTCTCGATCGCGTCGGAAGGCGCGGCTCCGGACGGGCCTCGGATCTTGTGGGGGTCCGACCTTGCCGCCGAGCAACCCGTCGTCATCGCGTTCTACGAGGCTTTGCTCGAGCGGCGACCGGCCTCGTTCGGCTATAAGACGCCGGACGGCTCGACATCGAAACGCTCCGTGTCGCTTTACGGGCTGGTCCATCGCCGCGGGCACTGGTATGCGGTCGGCAAGGATTCTGCGCGTGACGACATCCGAACCTTCCGACTGGAGCGCGTCGACGGGGTGCCACAGCTCGGCGACGACGCGTACGAGATCCCGAAGGATTTCAACGCGGCGTCATATGTCGGGACGCAGGCCTGGGAGACGGAGATCTCCCTACAGACAAGCGCCGTGGTCCGCTTCTCGAAGTCGATGAGGTGGTGGGCCGAGCAGAACCTCGCCGAACGGCCGACTACAGACGGCCCCGACGGCTCTGTCGACGTTCAGCTCGATCTCGGTCGTCCCGACGCACTCGTCTCGTGGGTGATCGAATTCGGAGGCGAGGTGTCGATCGTCACACCACAGGAGTTGCGCGACCGACTGCTGGCGCGCATCGCGCCGTACGCGGAGGCCAGATAGATGGCCGAGACCCAAGCGGGCAGGGTCGGGAAGAGGCTGCAGCGGATCCTGTTGCTCGTTCCTTACGTGATCGCGCACCCCGGCGCAACCGTCGACGAGTTGGCTCGTAAGTTCGGCGTCCGAAAAAGGGATCTACTCGACGACCTCAACCTGGTGTTCATGTGCGGCCTCCCAGGCTACGGACCCGGCGATCTGATCGACGTGACGATCGACGACGATCGCGTCTTCGTGCGCATGGCCGATTACTTCGCGGCCCCCCTGAAGCTCACGCCCGCAGAAGCCCTCGCTCTCTATGTCGGCGGTCGTTCGATAGCCGAGGTGGCGGGGGTGACGCGCGGTGACGCGCTCGATCGGGCGCTCACGAAGCTGGGCCGATCGCTCGGCGAGAGCGCTCCCGAACGGGCCGGTGTCGATGTCGCCGTCGCAGGCGGACCTGCAGACCACATCGCCGCCCTCACCCGTGCCCTCGACGGGCACAAGGCCGTAGAGCTCGTCTACTTCTCGGCCTCTCGAGGCGTCGCCACAGAAAGGGTGGTCGAGCCGTGGACGCTTTACGGTGCTCTCGGCCGCTGGTACCTCGTGGGACTGGATCACGCTTCGAACCAAGAGCGCATGTTCCGGGTCGATCGCATCCAAAAGGTGACAGAGACCGAAGCGCCGGCGGAGCCTCCGGCCGACCTCGACCTAAGTCGCTACGAGCACGCGTTCCGCGACTCGGCCGACGCTCGGCTCTTGAAGATCGAGATCTCTCCCGCAGCAGCCGGATGGTTCGCGGACTACTACCCGGTCAGATCGTCGCGGGAACTAGCCGACCACTGGGTCGAAGTCGAACTTTCGTATTCGGGCGTGCGATGGGCGGCAACGCTGCTCTTGGTTCTTGGGACCGACGCACGCAATGCGTCCGATGAAGAGGTAGTCGACGAAGCTCGTCGTGTCGCGCGGGCGCTGGCCCATGCACACGGTCACCCCGTGGCGTGATCGAGGCCCTTCAACAGGTCTTTCGTAGAAGAGAGCCGGGTCACCTCGGGCGGAACGGTTCGGGCCTGGAGGGCGAACGAGAATGTCGAACCCTTGCCCCACGTCGAATCCACCCAGATCCTCCCGCCGTGCACCCTCACTAGTTGCGCACAGAGGTAGAGGCCGACCCCGGTGCCGCCGTGCTCGCGGGTCGACGTCGCGTCCAGCTGACGGAAGCGATCAAAGATGTGCGGAACGTCACTCGACACGATGCCGACACCACGATCGATGACGTCGATCCGTAGCGACTCTTCCTCGCACGCGGCTCGGATCGTCACAGGAGCGTCTGAGTACTTGAGTGCGTTGTCCAGCAGATGCCGCACGACCAAGGCGACCTTCGTTTCGTCGCACGCCCACTGAAGGCGCCCGTCGGTCTCGATCGTCACGTCACGGTCCGGATAGCCCTCGAGAACCTCGTTGCCTACCGTCCGCAGAAGGTTGCCGACATCGACCTTCTCGATGCGAAGCGATGCCTCCCGCGATTCGATCTTCGACACGTAGAGGAGGTCGTCGATCAGATGCTCCAGGTGCTTCGCTTTTGCATCGATGATGCCGAGGGTTGCAAGCGCCTCCTCGGGTATCGAGCCGTCGGCCTGGCGCAGAAGCGTTTTCGCGAATCCCTTGATGATCGTCAGCGGTGTACGAAGCTCGTGCCCGATCATCGACACGAAGTCGCTTTGGGTCTGGACGAACTCGCGCTCCGAGGTGATGTCGTCCATCACGAGCACCCGGCCCCGTTGCGATCCCGGGACCTGAACCTCGTTGACACGCACTTTGTATGCGTGTGGAGGACTGCCGATATTGACCTCGGCTTGGATGTCGCCGTCGCCCAACAGCAAACGTTCGACGTCGGGACTACCGAGGCCGCCCTCGACGCTCGTTCCGACTGCGAATACCGACGACAAACCGAACAATTGCTCGGCGGCAGGGTTCAGGGCAACGATGCGCCGGCGCCCGTCGATCAAGACGATGGGGTTGTCCACCCCGGTCATGCTCGCGGCGAGCTCCGATTCCTTGCGTTGAACGTCGGCGTGAAGCTCGGCGGAGCCGAGAGCCGTCGCGCACTGCGGAACGTAGGTCTTCAACAGATCACGGCGATCTACAGGAGCCGAGTCGTCGATGGCAACCAGGAGCACGCCTTTCGTCCCACGTGGGGTCCGGATGCCGGCTGCTACCCACGACTTTCCATCCGTCTTGAGAGACTCGACGGTGGCCCGGTCGACGGCCCTGATCACGTCTTCGTGTTCGAGGAAGCTGGAGATCTCGGTCTTGTCGATCCCGCGGAACACGCCGCGCGAAACGGTGCCGGCTTCGGAATCGAATAGGCAAACGAACCCGGCCTGCGACCCGGCAAGTCTTACGCCGCCTTCCAACATCTCGTTCAACAACGCGTCGAGATCGAGCAACCCGAGCAAACCTCTGCCCGCTTCCAACAGTGACATCAGATCCGACGAGCGAGCTTCGGCCTGCTCGTGCAAACGGGCGCGGTAGATAAGCGCCGCGGCTTGCTCGGCAAACATCTGCCCCAATCTCAGGTCGTCATCGGTGAACGAACGATCACCCGTCGTTGCAAGGCTCAAGACACCGATCGCGTGACCGGCGACCATCAGCGGCACGACAACACTGGAACGGATATGTCTGGCTTTCGGCACGAAGTTGACGAAAGCCTCGCTGTTCACATCTCCCAAGCGCAGCGGCTTGCCGGTCAGTAGCACTCGCCCGGCAACACTCTCGCCGACCGGAAGGCGCGACCCAACGGGCACATCGCGCGGAAGCCCGCATGCCGCAACTATCGCGAGATGCGTGCCGCCGTCTTCGACGAGCATGATCGAACCTTCGGCGGCCCCGAGGAGGTCGACCGCGATCCGGACCATCGCCTGGATCGCCTCGGAGGAAGGACGCGCGGAAGCGCCTATCTCCGAGACCCGGAGGGTGGCGTCCAGAGCCGCTAGTCGCTTTTCAGCGGCCTCCGGCAGGGGGGCGATCCGAGAGCGTGAGAAAAAGGCCATAAGGACTAATCGGCGTGTTGTGGGCGCCGATTAAGGACCATGGAGACGAACTTCCAAGTCCGCTAAACCTCGCTCGACCGCGGCCGATAACCCCTGCAGAAGCCACCAAACGAAAGAAACTGTCGATGACCACGATCAAAGCGAGCTGCCCATCCTGCGGAGAGGTCGATCTCACCGCGGAGGACATCGTCCTTCGCATCACGGCCATCCCGACGAGCAACACGTATGGGTTCTCTTGCCCCGCCTGCGGTCGCTTCGTCGAGAAGCCGGCCGACGAGAGGATCATCAGGCTCCTGCTCTCGGGAGGCGTGGTTCCAGTGGTCGTAAACGTGCCCGCAGAGATCCTCGAGGCACGTGAGGGCCCGCCCATCACCCACGACGACCTCTTGACCTTCCACGAGCTTCTTGAAGACGACGACTGGTTCAGCGAGCTGACCAAGACGCTTCGTAGTTAGTGCCCCGCGGGTTATCGCCCGCCTCGCTCGTACACTGGACCGATGCCTCAGATAGGCCCCCTTGAACTGATCGTCGTCGCTCTCGTCGCACTGATCGCCTTCGGGCCCGACAAGCTTCCCGAGATCGCTCGCACGGTCGGCAAGACACTCAATGAGCTGCGTCGGCAGGCGGCGGACGTGCGCGGCGAATTCGCACGGGGCCTCGACGACCCTGACGACGTCGAAGTTTCCGAGACCACGCCGGCTACGCCCCCGGACGGCGCCGAT
>JAXDJM010000217.1:0-2668 GCA_034665605.1 Actinomycetota bacterium
AGTGCAGAAGTGTGACGGGGGCCTTGCGCCACAACGGATTCGCTCCGGCCCCCACATGCTCCCCATCTATCGGCCTCTGCTACTACAGCGATAGTAGCGATACGCAGCGGACTCCGCCGAGGTTCCCCGGTTTCCCTTCGGGAGTGGGCGACCACACGATCACCGTGGACCCTGCGTCGGCCGGCGACCAGCGACCAGCGACCAGCGAAGCTTCGAACGTTAGCGACGATTTCCGTCGCTGGATGTCGAAACTTCAGCAGTTCCTGTCGCAGGCGGTCCCTATAAAGCCGTTCCTGTCACACGTGGTCCCTATAAAGAGGGACATGTCTCATCTCGCGATTGCCTGTCCACCCGATCAGCGATGCATCGACTGGGCTTCACAGCACCTCGGCTTGATCACCCGCAGCGTCGCCACCGACCTAGGGATGTCGCGGCGCTCGATCGATCGCCGGTTAAGTAGCGGGAAGTGGATTGGGCTTCGTCCTGGCGTCTACGCACTTGCAGGATCCACTAGGTCCTGGCGGCAGACTCTGCTTGGTACGTGCCTCTGGGCAGGCGATGGAGCTGCAGCATCACACCGCTCGGCCGCCGCATTGTGGGGAATGGTCGGTCAGGAAGAAGGACCGATCGAGATCACCTCACCTCGTCGCCTAAGAGGGAACGAGGTCACCATCCGCCAATGCGCCCTGCCCCGATCTGCGCTCACGCGCCTGGATGGAATCCCCGTGACTTCGTCTCATCGCACCATCTTGGATCTCGCCGGCGTGCTCGATGCCGACGTACTTGAAGAGATCGTGGACGACACCCTCGCGCGTCGACTCATTTCAGTTCCGCGTCTGAAGCTGGAGCTACAGAACGCCCCTGCCACCCGCAAAGGTGTGAAGGAATTACGACGCATCGTCGACGGCCGGTCAGACGGGCAGCGCCCGTCGCAGAGCAACTTCGAAACCCGACTCATGCGCGTGCTGCGAGCGGCAAAGCTTCCACTTCCCATCCGGCAGTTCGAAATAAGGATCCCCGGCCATCCCGTTATCCGACCCGACCTCTGCTATCCGGAGTATCGAGTCATCATCGAGGCTGATAGCTACAGATGGCACAGCTCCAAGTCGGCCTGGGAACGTGACGTAACGCGCTACAACTTTCTGGCGGCCCATGGGTGGCTCGTGGTCCGGATCGCATGGCAGCAATTGCACGATCGTCCTCGAGAAGTAGTCGAGACGATCCGGATAGCCATCGGACGTGCAAGGTTGCTGTGATCGCTGAGGTTTCGACGGTGAGCGACGATTTCCGTCGCTAGATGTCGAAACTTCGGTAAAAGCGGTGAGCGGTGCGCACCCCCCCATTGCGGTTTAGGGGCGGAGGCGGTCTTGAACGACTTTCGTCAGCAACGGGAACAGCGTGTACAGGACGAGCGCTCCGACAGCGATCGGTAGACCGAAGATCACGTCGGAGCGGTCGAGGAAGGTGAAGGCGAGAGCTGCACCGGCGGCGAGCGCGGCCCACGTGTACATGACCAGGACCGCGGCGCGGTGGCCGTGCCCCAGATCCATCAGACGGTGGTGGATGTGCTCCTTGTCGGCGTGGAACACGCTGCGCCGGCGACGGGCTCGCCGAACGATCGCGAACAACGCGTCGAGGATCGGAAGCGCAAGCACCATCAACGGGATCAACAGTGGGAAGTACGCAAGGAACACGCTCGTCGCGGACAACCCCGACGGCACACTCCCCACGCCGATCACGGTCGCGGCCCCCAGGATCAACCCCAGAAGCATCGAGCCCGAGTCGCCCATGAAGATCCGGGCGGGGTGGAAGTTATGTCGCAGGAATCCGAGCGCGGCCCCCACGATCATGATCGCTATCAGCGGCGCGGCATAGACGGGACCGACGCCCCCCGATTGCGCGAGTTTGAACGTGTACACGAAGAACGCGCTCCCCGCGATCGCGACGATCCCGGCAGCGAGACCATCGAGGCCGTCGACGAGATTCACGGCGTTCATCATCGCGACGAGCCACAACACGGTGACGAGCACCGAGACGTCGTCGCCCAACGTGATGAGGTTGCCCGGAAGAAGGATCGACTGCATCTTCACCCCGGCGAGGAACAAGATGCCTGCCGCGAACACTTGACCGGCAAGCTTCACGGGGGCCGGAAGATCATGCAGGTCGTCGACCGCGCCCAGAAGAAAGATCACGAGGCCCCCGGCGCCGATGCCCAAAAGCTGAGACGACTGCGTGAACAGTGGCCGGAATACGTGGAGCAGGCTCGCGGCGAACGCGGCTCCACCGATCCCGATCAAGATCGCGAGGCCGCCCAGCGTCGGCGTCGGCTTAGCGTGAACCTTGCGATCGTTCGGGTTGTCGATCGCGCCGATCCGAGTAGCAAGGGCGCGCACGAGCGGAGTGACAGAGAACGAGATCGCTGCCGCCAGCACTCCTATGAACAGGTAATCCGCGAGGTGGGCTTGCACTGGGGTCCGGTCGATCCCTACTGCACGTCTGGGTACGGGCGGAACCTGGTGGTCAACTGGGTCACACGTTTACGCACGTCCGACTTGACAGCTTCGGAGTCGTCTTTCAACGCGGTCGCTATCAGTCGAGCGACCTCGGAGATCTCGTCGGCTTTCATCCCGCACGTCGTAACTGCCGGGGTCCCGACCCTGATGCCCGA
>JAXDJM010000218.1:0-4229 GCA_034665605.1 Actinomycetota bacterium
GGCCGCCGAGCCGTCGCCGGCATCTGGAGCGGAGGCCGCGGCCCCACGCCCCACGCCGTTGTTCGAGCATCACCCGGCCGTCACCGTCGCACAGCTCCGAAGCGAAGGGTCCAACGGGACGGTGTTCAAGGCCTTCGCGGGCTACTTCGACAGCGCCGACGCGGCTCGTCTGCGGCCGGTTCTGACGAAACAGCTGGCCGACCAAGCACCGAGCGCGGACCTCTCGTCGCAGATCGAGCGCTGCACGCAAGCAGTCGTCACGAGCGAGAACCATCCGACCCTCCCCGCTTATGCCGCGGCAACGAGCTTCCGGAACCATCCGGCGCTGGTGCTCGGATTCGCGTGGACGCCGGCGCTTTCGGGTCCGCTCGATCACTACATGTTCTGGGCGTGGGCCCGCCGCGGGTGCGGATTCCCGCTGACCTACGAAACCGGTCAGGTCAAGCCGTGAGGAATCTCAACGCTCGGATAGCCGTTAGTTAATCTGTGACCAACATGGAAGAACGCGACGTGGTGATCATCGGTTCTGGTCCCGCCGGGCTGACCGCGGCCGTGTACACGGCTCGCGCCAACCTCAACCCACTCCTGATCGAAGGAGTCGAAGCGGGTGGTCAGCTGATGCTTACGACCGACGTCGAGAACTACCCCGGCTTCATCGACGGGATCATGGGCCCAGATCTGATGGAACGGATGCGCAAGCAAGCCGGTCGCTTCGGGACCGAGTTTCTTACCGACAACGTGCGCTCCGTCGATCTGTCGACCACACCGTTCACTATCGAGACGGGAGACCAAACGATCCGCGCAGCGACCGTGATCGTCTCAACGGGCGCGAAAGCCAAGATGCTGGACGTTCCCGGTGAACGGCAGTTGCTCGGACACGGGGTTTCCACGTGTGCTACATGCGACGGCTTCTTCTTCAAAGATCAGAAGCTTCTTGTCGTGGGTGGAGGAGATTCGGCGATCGAAGAGGCGACCTTCCTAACGAAGTTCGCGTCGCAAGTCACCATCGTCCATCGAAGAGATTCGCTGCGCGCGTCGAAGATCATGCAGGACCGCGCCTTCGCCAACGACAAGGTCGACTTCATCTGGGATTCGGTGATCACGAACGTCAACGGGAACGGAAAGGTCGAGTCGGCAACGGTCGAGAATCTCCGTACTGGAGCAAAACAGGAGGTTCCTGCGGGCGGCATCTTCGTAGCCATAGGCCATACACCGAACACATCTCTGTTCGAAGGTCAGCTCGAGCTTTCGGGTGGGTACATCGTGACCCACGGTGAAGGCACCCAAACGTCCGTGCCCGGTGTGTTCGCTGCGGGCGATGTCGTCGACTTCCGGTACCGGCAAGCGATCACCGCAGCCGGTATGGGATGCATGGCCGCGATCGATGCGGAGCGGTACATCGAGGCGCGCCACTCGAAGTAGCGCCGGTACTGTGGGCCCGTGAGCCACACGGAGCCCCGCCGACACACGGCGCGACTAATCGCCAAAGGCGACAGGGATCAAGAGGTCGCAGATGTCCAGGCGCGACTGCGCGGGCTCGGGCATCAGATCGATGACGAGCCCGGCGCCTTCGGGGACTCGACCTTCCACGCGGTCCGCACCTTCCAGCAGCAGCGGGGGATCCTTGTCGACGGCATCGTGGGAGCCCATACCTGGGGCGAGCTCGTGGAAGCTTCGTGGCGGCTCGGTGACAGGCCCCTATACGTGCGGCGTCCTTTCCTAAGAGGCGACGACGTCGTCACACTCCAGACCCAACTGAATGCGTTGGGGTTCGACGCGGGGCGAGAAGACGGGATCTTCGGCGAGCGAGCCGATCAGGCGGTCCGCGGTTTCCAGCGCGAGTACGGGGTTCTCGAAGACGGGATCGTGGGACCTCGCACGCTCGAAGCGATCTCCGGCTTGCGTGTCGACAGACCGGGCACCTCGGCCGATCTTCGAGAAGAGCTTCATCGGAGACAGAAAGCGATCGCCGGCGCACTCGTGGTCATAGACCCGGGTCATGGTGGGGACGATCTCGGACGACTTGGCGGTGCGGGCTGGTGGGAAGTCGACATCTGCTGGGACGTCGCGTTGAGGCTCGCAGACGAGCTTCGCGTCGCGGGGGCGGCGGTCCGTTTCACTCGCACCGAAGCCGAGGCACCCGATGCAAGCGAGAGGGCGCGTCGCGCCAATGCTGCCGACGCCGACATCTTCGTCTCGCTTCATCTCAACTCACACGACGAGATAACTGCGGAAGGCGCGTCGACCTATCACTTCTCGTCGTCTAGGGCCGGCTCTGCGCTTGCCGACCACATACAAGAGCAACTTGCCCGACTCGGCCTTGCCGATTGCAGAACTCACGGCCGTTCCTACACGGTCCTGAAGGAAACACGGATGCCGGCCGTCGTGGTCGAGCCGGGGTTCATCTCTAATCCGTACGACGAGAAACGCTTGGGGGATCCCGAGTTTCGGAGGCAGGTCGCAGCCGCGTTGGCGGCCGGAGTAGCTCGTTACTTCGAGGACTGACCCTCGGAGCTGCTCGGTCCTTCGCTCACGTCGAGCGTGATGCTGTCGGTGAGCAGAGCCATCAAGCGATCGAGCTCTTCCAAGCTGACGAAGTCGATAGTTATCTTTCCCTTGCGCTTACCTACCTCGACCCTCACGCGCGTTTGTAAACGGGCCGAGAGGACCCGTTGTGCATCCGTGACTTGCGGGGGCCGCGTCGGAGCGTCGCCGTCGCTGCGCGCCACTCCCGTCATCGCTTGAAAGCGCCGGACGAGGTCTTCGGTTTCGCGCGCTGACAATCTTTCCTGAGCCGCGCGCGTTGCAAGTCGTTGTTGGAACGGATTGCCCTGAAGACCCAGCAGAGCTTTGCCGTGCGCGGCCGAGAGCCGCCCCTCGGTGATCAGCTTCTGAACGGGCACCGGTAGCTCCAAAAGACGCAGTGCATTGGTGATGCTGACTCTGTTCTTGCCGATCTGCGATGCGAGCGATTCGTGAGTTAAACCGCCCTCGTCGAGCAGTTGGCGATACGCGGCTGCTTCTTCGATGGCATTGAGGTCGGCGCGGTGGATGTTCTCGACGAGAGCGCGCTCGAGTGACCCGCGTCCATCGGTATCGACCACGACCACCGGCACGCGATCGAGCCCGGCGATCCGTGCGGCCCGCACTCTTCGCTCGCCGGCAACGAGCTCGTAACGACCGCCAACTTTGCGGACCACGACCGGTTGAAGAACCCCGAGAGAGGAGATCGAGTCTGCAAGTTCTCGCAACGCGGGCTCGTCGAAAGAATCGCGCGGCTGGCGTGGGTTGGCATCGATCTCGTCGATAGCGATGTCACCGATGCCGGTGCCGCTTTCCGGTCGCGCCGTTTCATCGGGAAGCAATGCATCGAGTCCGCGGCCCAAACCCGATCTGCGAGTCATGACCACGGTTCGCGCACTGGCCAAGCCGCACCAACGCCCGCGGGGATGGGAGTCGCGACGCCATAGCCGCGACCTGAATGACCTGGGACAGGACTCTGCGTTTCGCGGCGCGTCTCTCGCGCCGGTGGTGGCGGGGGCGGTGACGGCCGTGCCAGTCCGTAACGATCCTCGATCTCTGCAGCAAGCAATCGATACGCGGTCGACCCGCGCGAGCCCGGATCGAGCGTCACCACCGGTTCACCGAAGCTCGGAGCTTCCGACAACCGAACGCTTCTCGGAACGACGGTCTGGAAAACGAGTGGACCGAAGTGACTTCGAACGTCGTCCGCCACTTGACCGGCGAGTTTCGTACGAGCATCGAACATCGTCATGACAAAGCCGGTGATCTTGAGGTCGGGATTCAAAGAACGGCGCACGCGACCCGCAGTTTGCAACAGCTGCCCGAGACCTTCGAGGGCGTAGTACTCGCACTGGACCGGAACTATCAGGTCGTCGGCCGCTACGAGTGCATTCAGCGTCAACAATCCCAAAGATGGAGGGCAGTCGACGAAAACGAGGTCGTAGACCTCGACGACGTCACGCAGAGCCTCGGCAAGCTTGTGCTCACGCGCCATAGCCCCGACGAGCTCGATCTCGGACCCGGCGAGATCCAAAGACGCCGGCATGCAGTCGCACCCGCTGATCGCCGTTTCGAGGATCACTTGCGACGCGGCCGCGTCGCCGGTCAAAAGGTCGTATGTCGAGCGCTCGACGGACCGGTGGTCGAGGCCGAGACCTGTAGTCGCGTTGGCTTGCGGATCGAGGTCTACGACGAGCACGCGGTGG
>JAXDJM010000219.1:0-21652 GCA_034665605.1 Actinomycetota bacterium
GCGACATCCCCGGCCGGCCCTTCTTTGACCGCTCGGTGCATCAAGAAGTTGTAGAGCTCACTGTTCTCCTCGATGAAATCCACATACGTCTCGGTGGTCCGTCGCAGTCGCGACTGAGGGTCATCGGTATCTGCAAGGGCCCCCCGCAGTTTCCACACCAGGTTCTCGACGTACTTCTCTGCGATCGCGAGAGAGAGGCCCGCCTGATCGCCGAAGTACCGGTAGAGGATGACCCTGGATACTCCGGCTTCGCGGGCGATGTCGCCCATCGACGCGGCCACTCCCTGTGATCGGATCGCAGCCTCCGCGGCCTGGAGCAGGTCTGCCCTACGACCTTCTTTCCAGGCCGAGCGATCGACGACGGTGGCCTCGTTTGACGGCGTCGTAGAGCTCATGTTACAGACGGTAACAGTTACAGGTCGTAACAGCAAAGACCAGCGGAGGTGCGATGGGATCGGAAGCGGAAGCGCCGCGGAGGGTCCGCGTCGCCATCGTGGGTTCTGGCTTCTCGGGACTCGGGATCGCGATCGGTCTGAAGAGAGCTGGGATCGAGGACTTCGTTCTGTTCGAGCGCGCATCGGATCTGGGCGGGACGTGGCGGGACAACGTCTATCCCGGTTGCCAGTGCGACGTCCCCTCCCATCTCTACTCCTTCTCTTTCCACCCGAACCCCAACTGGACGCGCACGTATTCGATGCAGCGCGAGATCCTCGACTACCTCCGGGACTGCGCGCAACAAGCCGACGTCATGGAACACATCCGTTTCAGTCACCGGGTCACGAGTGCGCGTTGGGACGATGGCGAGAGCATCTGGGTGATCGATACCGATCGGGGCACCTGGGTTGCCGACGTCTTGATCGCTGCGAACGGTGGACTGGCCGAGCCCGCATTCCCGGATATCCCCGGGCTAGACAACTTCGACGGCGAGATCATGCACTCGGCTGCGTGGAAGCCGGAGATAGACCTAACGGGGAAGCGAGTGGCAGTCGTTGGTACCGGCGCGTCGGCCATCCAGATCGTTCCGCAATTGCAACCCATCGTCGAGAAACTTCATGTCTTCCAGAGGACCCCGGCCTGGATCCTTCCTCACACAGACCGTCCTATCAAAGAACGCGAACGCAACCTCTATAGGCGGTTCCCCGTCCTGCAGAAGGTCGTGCGCCGGGCCGTCTACATGGCGCGGGAATACCTCGTCCTGGGAATGACGAGGAACCGTAGGTTCCTGCGTCCCCTGGAAAGGCTTGCGAAGGGGCACCTCGCTCGGCAAGTGGGCGACAGAGAACTCCGAAGGCTCCTTCGGCCACGGTTCTCGCTTGGGTGCAAGAGGATCCTTCTCTCTAACCGCTTCTATCCCGCCGTTGCATCGCCGAACTGCGAATTGATCACGGAAGCCGTAAGCGAGCTCCGCGGCTGCTCCATCGTGGGTTCCGCCGGCACCGAGCGAGAGGTCGACGCCGTGATCTTCGCGACGGGGTTCCGCGTGATCGACAACCCCACGACCGAACTGGTGATGGGCAGCGGAGGCGTGTCGCTGGCCAACCACTGGCGAGAGGGAGGTATGCGCGCATACCTCGGCACGACGGTCGATGGATTCCCAAACCTGTTCTTGATGACCGGGCCCAATACCGGGATCGGCCACACTTCTCTAGTCGTCATGATCGAGGCGCAGATCCGTTACATAGTCGACGCTCTAAAGACGATGTCCCGGCTCGACCTCGCTTCAGTCGAGGTCCTTCCATCCGCGGTGACGGCCTTCAACGATGAGCTCCAAGACAAGATGCAGGACACGGTTTGGACGATGGGCGGGTGCGTAAGTTGGTACCTGGATGAGCACGGTAGGAACCCAACGCTGTGGCCCGACTTCACCTGGAGATTCACGCGCGCGACGCGCCGCTTCGATCCTGCCGCCTACCGACTGACGAGACGCGTGCCACAGAAAGAACAAGCCGTTCGACGCACGGAGGAGGTTCGCAATAGCTGAGAGGAACGGCCAAAGCGGCTGCATGCTCTCATCAAAGACGCCGCGCCGGACCTCTCGCCCAGAACTTGGTACGGGATGCCTGCCGACACATTTGCGCACACTGCTTAGACCTCCATTGCTGTTTGGTGCCGCCCGGGGCGTACTCTGATTTTGCAAGCCAACGCAGGTGCGCTTATCTGGTTTCTTCAAACGTGCGCTCATCATCAAGAAGTGGTGATCGCGCTCTAGACCTCGCCAGGGATCCGTTCCCTCGCTGGAGGTCATCCGTTCTCTATTAGGAGGCATCAATGAGCGCGAGTGCAGCCGTCATCCGTCAGCCGATCCGACTGTCGGTCGACTATCCGGACCGTGATCTGAACAGACTGACAACGTTCCTTCGTCTGTTTGTCGCGATCCCCATCCTGATCGTTCTGGGGACCGTGGCCGGGGGGGCGTGGCAGTTGAGTAGTGGAAAGTCGGCCGCGGCTGCGGGTGGACTGTTGGTCTTAGGACCTCTTCTGATGATCCTTTTTCGCCAGAAGTATCCGCGGTGGTGGTTCGACTTCAATCTCCAGCTCACGCGCTTTTCCACCAGAGTGTCGTCATATTTGGCGCTGATGTCGGACCGGTACCCGTCCACCGATGAAGAGCAATCGGTTCACCTGGACCTCGACTACCCAGATGTGAAACAAGATCTCAACCGGTGGCTGCCGTTGGTGAAATGGCTACTAGCCATCCCGCACTACGTCGTGTTGTTGTTCCTCGGCATTGCGTCAATCTTCGCCGTGATCATCGCCTGGTTCGCCATCCTCTTTACCGGGCGTTACCCGCGCGGTCTCTTCAACTTCGTAGAGGGCGTGATGCGTTGGGGGCTGCGAGTGGAGGCCTACGCGATGCTTCTCGTCACCGACACTTACCCGCCATTCCGGCTGGCCGCATGAAGGCGATTGCCCATTCCAGCTACGGCTCGGTAGACGGCCTCGAACTTAGAGAAATCGATACTCCCGAGATCGGAGAGGACGAGGTACTCGTACGCGTGCACGCGGCCGGCGTCGATCGCGGTGTGTGGCATGTCATGACCGGCCTGCCCTATCCGATCCGTCTTGCGGGTTACGGGCTCAGGGCACCGAAAGCACCCGGAGTTCTTGGTTCGGATGTCGCCGGCGTGGTGGAAGGGGTCGGCAAGGAAGTAACTGCATTCCAGGAAGGAGACGAGGTCTTCGGTGTCGCTGAGGGCTCGTACGCCGAGCACGCGATCGCGCGCGAGGACAAGCTTGCTTCGAAGCCCACCAATCTCACTTTCGAGCAAGCCGCAGCGGTCCCAACCTCCGCGGCTACTGCTCTGCACGCTGTCCGCGACAAGGGACAGGTTCGGCCTGGGGACAAGGTGCTGGTCATCGGTGCGTCGGGCGGCGTAGGAACCTATGCCGTGCAGATTGCCAAGTCGTTCGGAGCGGAGGTCACCGGCGTGTGCAGCGCGACGAAGGTTGACCTCGTCCGCTCCATCGGCGCTGACCATGTCATCGACTACACGGCTGACGACTTCGCGGACGGACGGCACCGCTACGACGTGATTGTCGACATCGGTGGCAACTCGAGCTTGTCACGTCTAAGGCGCGCGCTCACTCCGAAAGGGACGCTCGTCATTACCGGAGGGGAAACCGATGGACGGTGGCTTGGGGGCGTGGACCGTCAACTCCGAGCGCAGATGCTGTCTCCGTTCGTGGGCCAGAAGCTGGGGACGTTCATCGCTACCGTCACAACCGACGACCTGATCGTTCTCAAGGACCTTATCGAGGCCGGTCGGATCAAACCGATCGTCGACAGAACGTTCTCTCTGGACGAAGTGCCTAAAGCCATCAGCTATCTCATAGAAGGACACGTCCGAGGAAAAGTGGTGATTGCCGTTTAGCAACCGGGGCGTCGCCGAAAGTGAGACCTCAATGAGGCAAGCACCGCTAGAAAGGAACGGAAATGCCCAAGACGATCGAGCGAACGATCGAGATCGACCGCAGCGTCAATGAAGTTTGGGGCGTGCTCGTCGACTTTGTGGGGTTATTCGGCGGAACCCTCGACGCAACCGGCGAGGGCTTCGAGCAGATGAACCAGGCTCTGAAGCTCCGCTGCGAGAGTCGCTGAGGCCCAGAGCGAAGTCCCATTTCCACACGAACGAGAGGAAGCTAAGTTGGATACTCAGAGAACCGCACGGATCTTCGGTTGGCTGTTCATAGCCACCTTCGTCACAAGCATCGCAGCAAAGTTCCTTTTCGTGAACGGGCTCGGCGGCAGCTTCAGCCAACTGCGCTTCGTCCCGACCAGCGTCTCAGAGACCAAGGTGTACATCGGCGCGATCCTCGAGTTCCTGCTCATCGTCACGAATATCGGAAGCGCCGTCGTGCTCTATCCGATCGTTAAGCGACAGAGCGAAGGCCTCGCCCTCGGATACGTGACCGCACGCATCGCGGAGTCCGCCTTCATCCTGGTTGGCCTCATGAGCATCGTCTCTATGGTGTCTGTCAGCCAGGCTTTGGCCGGAGCTACGGGGGGCCGAGCGATTGCGCTTGGTGTGCAGGGCAGTTCCCTCGCAGCCACGTACAACTGGGCCTTCCTGTTCGGCCCCGGGCTCGTTGTCGGTTTCGGAAACGGCTTGATCCTCGGCTACCTGATGTACCGCTCGGGCCTCGTACCTCGTCGCATGGCGATACTCGGGCTCGTCGGCGGTCCGCTGTTGATCCTTTCCTTCGGAATGATCCTCTTCGGGGTCTTCGCGAATGGGTCCGCCCCCGGGAACTTGATGGCGCTGCCAGAGATCGCCTGGGAAGGGTCGCTCGGTATCTACTGCGCGTGGAAAGGCTTCAGATCGAGCTCGATCACGAAGTCGGTGGACATCCGCAAACCCGTACCGGCGGCTGAGGCGAGTTTGGCCACGGTGTGAAGGAGGACCAACGACGGCCGCTGATCGAGGCGGGCAGTTACTCGATGAGTGAGTCGTTCCTCGGGCCATAGGGATAGAAATAGTGGATGTAGGGCTCTGGATCTCCATCCCATTCATACGCACGTACCTGTTCGGGGCTTCGACGTCCGGACATCGCGCGGAATAGTTCGAACCGATTTGCGCGAACTGTTGCACCGGGTTCTGCGTCTCCGGCGGTGTAGGTCTTGTCGCCGAGGTCGAACTTGAGCGGCGGAATGCTCGCCGCGGCAAGTCGCCACCCCATGGTCGCGATGTATCCGCTCAGCCCGACTTTGACGGGGGCGCTCTCGCGGGCGCGTTCGATGCCCAGCGCTCCGAGAATGTCTTGTTGGTGGACCGTCGCATCCGTGAGGAGGACACGATCCACGAAGGTCACGAGCCCTTCCGGCCACGGTTTTTCCCCTCGCATCATCGAGGCGAGCTCGTTGCCGGAGTTCTTCCATTCTTGAAGGAGCTCTTCGAGTGAGCGACCTTGTCGTTCTTGGATTTGGCGCGCGGTCCAGGCATTTACTTGGGCCACCGCGGAGCTTTCGCCGAACGCCTCGAAGAATCCGGTGGGGAAATCGCCTGCGATGACGCATGTGGCATCCGCCGTGACGTGAGCGACGACATCTTTGATCGTCCACCCCCTGGTCGCGGGAACGGGCGTGTCCAGCATGTCGGGCTCGAGTCCGGCTACGACCTCACAGATGTCGTCGCGGACCTCTTCGTACAGATCGGCAATGTCGGCCATGTGTCTGCAGCCTAGCGGGCGGAGTTAGACGCCTCCGCACCGGCGCGGCTAAGAGTCTTGCCGACCGAGGTCGCAGCTCTACGTCAAGACGCCTCCGGAGGAACCCAGAGGCGGTCCGGTTGCATGTCCTAAAAGGGCAGCACAGGAAGAAGCTCATTCCCGGCGAACAAAGAAGCGGCGAAGAATCCAGTCTCAGGAGGTTTGATGTCGAAGTCTGATCCACCGCGGGCAACTGACCGCTCTACGCGCCACTGGGTCCGTTTCGCCGGAATAGCTACTTTGCTCATTCTTATAGGAACGCGCTCGGTTCCCGGGGCGCTGCATACGACCCCCGCGGCGCGTGCAGTCTCGGCGACCAAGCCGTTTGGTCAGATCGGCCAGATGCCCTCGTCTCACGAAATGGAAAGGGCCTTGGCGCTTATTCACGCTGACGGCGAAAACGCGGACCCCACCGGTCGACGCGGCGCGGGACGCGCTGCGAGTACGTACTTCGCGGGTACGACGACGAGTCAGTCCCAGCCCTCCGAACAGACGTCATCGAACCCGCAGCCGTCCATGCGCCTTTTCCGCACCGGTGTCATGGGACTGGAGCCCACTTTAGGGATCAACAAGCAAGGGTGGGTCTTTGCTGCCGGCGCTCGCCAGCAGACCTTGGGCACGACAGCATCTCTTGTTATGCGCTCGACCGACCAAGGGTCGAGCTGGCTCGATCTTTCGCCACTATCCCCAACGGGCGGTTACCTCCATACCTACAGTGAGGACCCATACCTGTACGTGGATCCCACAACGGGACGTGTGTTCGATGACGATCTCGTCTTGCCATGCCAGCTTCTATCGCGCAGTGATAACGGCGGCACGAACTGGACCACGAATGCCGACAACTGTGAACAGGCCGACCACCAGAACATCTTCGCGGGACCGCCCGGCGTAGGGCAGGGGCCACCGCTCGGCTATCCGAATGTGCTCTACGACTGCGCCATCAACGGGGGCGCGCTCAGCCCGACGTCCACGGCAACGACCTGCACGCGCTCGCGCGACGGCGGTAACTCTTGGTTCCCTTCGGGGGATCCGCCATTCGTCACCGATCCAAACCAGCCAGAAGGCAACGCCGGTGTACCGGGGCTATGCGATGGGGACACGGGGCAAGGCTTCGTGGGGACCGACGGAACCGTGTACCTGCCGCGCGGATGGTGTGGACAGCCTTATCTGGCGATCAGCCATGACGAGGGTGCATCGTGGACGCGGGTCCAGGTGGCGACCAACGGCATGGACTTCGGGGACTCAGGGCCTCCCGACAACACGCCGGTCTACGACCATGAGGCAGCCGTCGTCACTGACCGCGACGGAAATATCTACTACCTCTGGGTTGCTCACGACTATCAGCCGTATCTGGCGATCTCGCGCGATGGCGGTACGAGCTGGTCGGCTCCCATGCGAGTGTCTCCTCCCAACGTCACCCAATCCGTCCTCCCGGCCATTGCGATCCATCCGAGCCTCGTGCCCGGGAAGCTCGCGATCGCGTACATGGGCAGCGAGAACGCGCCGGCGGACCCGTATCCGCACACGGCCGATCGCTACACGAACTCCACCTGGAACGCGTACGTGACCGTGACCACCGACGCGCTGGATCGGACGCCTACATTCACGACCGTCCCGGTCAACGATCCTGCGGACCCACTTACCAACGGCACGTGTGGCCCGGTCCGGTGCCACGCCGAGTACGACTTCATCGACGTTCAGGTCGCTCCCGACGGAACACCGTGGCTTTCGGCGGTGGACGCCTGCCTGGAGAGTGTTTGCAACGATGTCGGCGAGCTCGTTGTCGCGCATGTGTTGGGGGTCGACCTCGGCGAGGGCGCACCGTCACCGAGCGCTTCTCCGACACCAACTGTGCCGGCGAGCCCTTCTCCGACACCGACGCCAACACCGACACCAACTCCATCGACGAGTGTCTCTCCAACACCGACGAAGACACCTACCCCGACCGGTTCGACAACGCCGAGCGCTACGCCGACATCGGAAGGTTCGACTCCTCCCGGAGGGGGTGGAGGTAGCACCGCTCCGGTACCAACCCCGAACGCGGGCACGACTCCTACTCCGAAAGCCTCATCGACGCCCACGCCGGCCACGACTCAGGGCGAGACCCAGACGCCGGCACCAAGCACTTCCACGACCCAAGGGCAGCAGGCGTTCGACACCGAAGTTTCCGTCGCGTTCACGCCTGGGCGCAGTCACGCTCCTCGTCATACGCGGGCATCGGGGGCAAGTGGAACGTTCCTTGGCCACGTGCAATCGTCGGCGTCGTCGTGCATCGGCGCCCGACGCGTGCGCTTGATGGCATTCCGCCATGGCCGGAAGAAGCTCGTTGCTCGTACGTCCACAGGCGATCGCGGGCATTTCCGATTCCCAAGCCGCAACAACGTCCAGGGAAAGTTCTTCATTCGAGTGACACGAAATGACATGACCGCGAGCGGCACCAGCATTACGTGCAATGCAGCGAGTTCCCCGACGATCGTCGTAAAGAGGAATCTCTACTAGCTCCCTAGCGACGCTGGTGATCAGTCGCCTCGACACGAGAAGCAGTCAGGGCGGTTTTGGAGGGATTCCTTTAGCGGCGTGACCGACGCGTACGGCTCCTCTCGTGCGTCTGTACTAAGAAGACCTTTGGCACCGCACAGGGGGGATCACGGACGTCTACTTGGATCGATCGAAGGCGGCTCGGGCCGCGACTGTCGAGCAGCTCTATGAGGCCCACATCACCCGGGCCCTACGCCTCGCATACCTGGTGTGCGGCGATCGGGACGTCGCCGACGACCTCGCCCACGACGCCTTCGAGCGGGCGATCGGACGTTTCCACCACTTGCGCAACCCCGAGTTGTTCTGGCCGTATCTGCGTCGCTCGATCATCAACGGGGCGTCGAGTTGGTGGCGTAGGCGCGTCACCGAGCGAGTTGCTCTCGCCCGCCACGACGCGCAACCCAAACCACCACCGGCAACCTCGACGGTCGAGGATCGCGACCCGTTGTGGCGCATCGTGCGAACTCTTCCGGTGCGCCAGCGAACGGCCCTAATCCTTCGTTACTTCGAGGATCTCTCCGAGCAGGAGAGCGCGCTCGTAATGGGGTGTTCGCGTGCTGCTGTTCGTTCGTTGACTACCCGCGGGCTGAATGCGTTGCGAGACCGCATTAGTCAGGAGAACTCAGATGGCTCTTGAAGGTGACCTTGTAGAAATGTTCGCCCGCATCGGTTCTCAGCCGGTTCATCCTGTACGTGGTTTCGCGTCTTCGGTTCGCCGCGCCCGTATCCGGCAGGCTGTGGTTGCAGTGACCGCGGTTGGGGCCATAGTTGCGGTGACGGTCGGCGCCTACCTTGTTCGTGACGTCATCGGAGGTAACGAGGTCGTCGGTCGCCCGACTCCGGTTGTTACAAATGCTCCGGGTCCGTCACAGGACGAGCTCGTCGTCGTAGATAGTCATCCGACGCGGGCTCGCGTGCTTGATGTTGTGCCCAGGGGCTCGACTTTTACCGTCCCTGGGGGACTAAGGGTCGGCTACAACCCGTCCGTTGTTCTGGAGCAAGGAGATGTGACCAACAAGCGAGTATTTCTCGCGGCACACCACGGTTCGAGGTTCGCTGATGTCTTGTCGTCGGTCGATCTACGCAGCGGTAACACCCATCGGATCGCGACCCTCGCTGGCATTCCGCGCCGTGATGAAGGCATACTCCCGGTGCAGTCGGTACCGACGATCGTCGCCTCGTCAGATGGAGCTCGTCTGTATATCCCGCGCACTGGAATCCGCGGAGGGGGACTTCGTCGTCCGTTCGATATAGCGACGTTCGACCTGTCGTCGGGCGCTATCTTGCCGCAATCGGTTTTGCTCGGTCGCGGAGCCGGCGGCTGCGGGTCCCGCGACCTGATGCCCCTGCCCGATCCTCACCAATTGTTGGTGCTGTGCGCATACGAGCGCCAGGTCTTCAAGCTGGACATCGCCGACGACGGAAGCGCTACCCCGATCCGCCTCGATCTCCCCGAGGAATCGATGTGGGGGGCGCTGTCGCCCGACGCGTCGACGCTCTACGCGGTGAGCGCGTCGCTGAAGATCTACGTCGTCGACGTTGATTCGATGACGTTGACCGACACACTGCAAGTGCGAAATGGCGACGGCACGGCAGGCTTCAACAGCGTCGCGATCTCTCCCAGCGGAGACATCCTCTACATCGGGGTCGGTCACACCACGAGCAGCTTGGGTCTTCTCGGAAACCCGAAGGACATTCTTGCGATCGATGTTGCTACCGGCGACGTCCTCGCCCGTATCGCGATGTCCGAGCCTGCCCGCGGGCTGGTGGTGGATTCATCGGGCCGGCGGCTCTATGCAACGGGTGCCGAGCGCGGTGACGTCCTCGTCGTCGACACGGTCGCTGGCCGTCAGATCGGCACGTACCACGTCGGCGGTGAACCAACCCAGATCCTCGCGACGACCAGGCGCTGACTCGAACAATGACGCCCTTCCGGGTCGGCGTGGCGGCAGACGTGCCAGTCGCTGCTCAGTGCTCGGGCGGCGGCGCTTCAGTCCAGCCTTAGCTCCGGACGTGCAAGCGGTGCCACGAACGACCCCCGTCGAGAGTTCGATAAAGCCGTTCGCGGTGACCACCGGGTCCGATAGCTGACGCCCATGCACGCCTTCGTCCGATGGCCGAGATCGATTCGATTCCGTGAAGTTTGGAGCGGAAGCGACTCCAAGTGTTTCCCCCGTCCCGGGTCTTGTAGATATACGGAGCCCCTTTCGCGACCAACCACCACACTCGTCGGTTGACGATGTCCGTCGAAAGAGGAGCAGCACGGCCTGTCGTTCCCTTGTGCACGTGAACGTGGGGCCGGACCACGCATCCAAGCTTCCACGTTCTGCCCCCATCGCGACTGATGTAGAAGGCCTCATCTTCTCGATGCTTCTTGACGAGACTTACCGGGAGAGTTCCACGGTGACCCTGGAAGGTAGGCGTGTCGTACGCCAATGTTGCGTGACGGTAACGGGAAGGACGCGGAACGCGAAACCGAGCCCACCTTCGTCCGGCACTCCTGGATCTATAGAGGCGGCCTCCCGCGTACCACGTCTCCGCTAGGTAACCGAGCCTGCGATCGATAAAAGACACATCCCCGAGGGTCGGCAAATCTTGCTCCCTGGACCACGTGCGCCCGCCGTCGCTGGTTCGGCGGATGGTCGCGAAGGGTCCGGCTGGTTCGATGTAGACGTACCACCCGTGCGTCTGATCGACGAAATCGGTCGAGATCGTGCCCCCGTGACACTCCGCTCCACCCATCAAGTGGCGCCACCACGCTGCACCGTTGTCGGCGGTGCCGTAGACATAGCTTTGGAACGGCCCGCAGTTGTTGGTGACAAACCACCAACGTTGTGGGTCCAGAAACGCCAGGTCGGCAACGACTTGCTCGGCCTCGAAATGGCCGGGGGACGCGTCACTCCAGGACTTGCCGAGATGCCCGCTTACAAACACTCGCTCGTGGCAGGACCTAGAGGCGCTCGTGTGACGGGGACAGATTTGCCTGACGGCGATGCCGGAATGACGTCCAAAGAGGCTCCCGGTGAGATCTGTGGCGGGCGGTTGGCTTCTACGCGTATGTCTGACGAGCCTTGTAGGTAGTTGCGATCTCTTGGACGGGATCAACCCAAAAGTGAGAAGGCCGACAAGCACGCTGACTAACCAGAAGGGAGATGAGCGCCCCAGCATCCATCGACTCTACGCTTCGTGAATCACTCGGTTGCCTCGCAGTGGCTGCACCGCACTGCGGCAAGCAAGAAACCGGAAAGATCACTATCCAGGTCGAGTAGCGGCAGGCGCGCAGGCTGAAGCGTTGGGTGTACTGACAAGGGTCCCGTGCTTACGGCCTGAAGCTGTCCGGCTTCTCTGGATCGGAGATGTGCAAGTCGCGCCTTCCCGATACATTCAATTGAGATGCTTACCGATGTGATCCTCTTCCTTCTTAGTCTTGTCGTGATTGGCCTGTCATTGAAAATGCGCTCGGACTACGTGCGCCGGGTCCACGAGTTGTATGGACCCTTCAGCGATGAGGTCGACCGTGAGAAGCGAGAACAGAAACTGTGACTCGATGTTCCACTCGACACGGATTATCTGGATGGTGTGGCTCGTAGCTCTTTGCTTCATCGGCTGTGACTACGCGAGCTCTGGCGATCGGACCGGAATCAACCCGGAGCCGTCACCTTCTCGGATCGTTGCGGCGGAGGTCGTGCATACGAGCGATGCCGGATCGGCGGCCCCCGTTCCATGTGAGGACGCCATCGGTCTGGACCCACACTGGCGCGATCGGTCGATTGAGATCGACCATCTCTATTTAGGCCTCGCCGCGCTGCCGGTCGACAATGCGGCGCGGCTGAGAAGATCGGACTTCTTCGAAGTTAAGGCGCCGTTGATCTATGAGGGCGGCGGTGTCCTCAGCATGAGGATTCCGAAAAAAGAGAGGCATCGTGTCGCTCTCACATACGAGCGTCCGTCGACCGGCCCACCGACTAACCGGGCCCTCAGCAAGCGTTTTGGAGTGCCGAAAGGTTATTACTCCGTCGGTTTCGATGCCTGCGGCAAAGTACGCCCGTACGTGTTTGCGGGAGGGATCGTTTTTAAGGGCTCAGGCTGTGTCACCCTCGACTTCCGCATCGACCAAGGTCCCATTGAAGAAGCGCTCGTGCCTGTCACCAAAGGCTCTTGCAGCTGAGGCGACTATTCCATTGACACTGACGACAACCAAGCGATTCATCATTCGCGGGCGGCGGCCTTTATGGGTACTAGTTGCGGCGCTGCGACGAGAGATTCATCGTCTTCGGCGATCACCAAGAGCATGTCCATCGGCTCGATGACCCTCTCGCTGGGTGGGTTCACGACGTAGCCCCCGTTGCCGTCGGAGATTCCTACAAGGATGCTGTTGTGATCTCGCTTCAGCATCGGAAGGGTGTCGCCAACATTTCTCCCGAGACATGAGGCCGGGGGTCGCACGGCATAAAACTCATTG
The DNA here is from genome assembly GCA_034665605.1 of Actinomycetota bacterium. Taxonomy (GTDB): domain Bacteria; phylum Actinomycetota; class CADDZG01; order CADDZG01; family WHSQ01; genus JALZGD01. The sequence continues at coordinate 12,707 of JAXDJM010000219.1, forward strand.
CCCTCTGGATGCGTAAGGAGATCGTTCACGACATAACTGATGCCATGGGTTACCGCCGCGCTGGCTAGTAGTGCGCCCGTGATCTCGCCACTGACGATGAGCTCGTCGGCGTCTGTGTGAGCGAAGTGCTGCCTGTTTTCCGATTTTAGAACTTCCACGCAGACGTAGCAGTTTGGATTCGTGCTCTTTACTGCCAGTGTGCGCAGAATCGTTTTGGCATCCGCATCCCATGGACTCAAACCCTCGTCGGCCAGGATGATCGCGGACTCGGCATTCCGGATACCGGCTCGCACCAGATCTTCAACGTGGCTGGGGTGGCCATGGATAAACGCGACATCGTCGCGGGGCACAGGATTCGATTCGATGGAGGCCAGGATCACGACATCCTGAGCTTGATGAGCTTTATCGGCACGGATCTCCCTGAGTATCTCCTCGCCTTTGCTATTCCACCCGCAGATCACGATATGACGGTTCATCTTCACTTTCCCCATTCCGCGCTCGGTGCGCATGAGCGTTTGTATCAGGCGTGATGCGATTGCAGCCGTGGCCATGGCGATGAAACCCACGCCAATCAATAAAACGATGTAGTACAAGACGTTGCCGGTCGCGGTCGATATGTGCTTGGACGAAAATTGTTGCAGCAGCGTGCTTATGACCCAGTTGAACCCAGACCCAACACTTGATACGTCGGGATTGCTGTGCCTCTCGACTAGATAAAAGAGGATGGCGCAGACCGACAAGGCACAGGCTGCACCAAGAGCTCCCTGGATAAGCCGGTTTCGTAGGTAGCGGGCGAGCCGCTTTCGCACTGCTAGCAACTGCCCTTCACCATGTGGAAGTTAAGTACCGGGTGAAGCTCGATCGCGTTGGGGGCTACGCCGTTCTGCCCGTGGTCGAAGTCCCAGAATCCAACTCCCTTGATGACCGCAACGCCGTGAAGTGTCTTGAAGGACGATGAGATCGGCCCGCACGCGTTCTCGAACTTGCTACGGGCTCTCTTCATCGCCCGTTTCTTGATCGATGACGCGGCCCCCTTGCAGTGCGTATCGGGGAATTCCACGATCATCGTCTTGTGGTGATGCGCCGGCGATGCGATCACGAGGTGGTAGTCGCGGTCGTCCTCGTGAGCGGTCTCGATCAGTGCGGCTCGGACCTTGTAGGTGTGGTACTCGACCGGTTTGAGCCGCGGGGAATCTAGATGGACGTCGGGACGATTAAGAGATCGCAAGTGCTTAACCGTTGTCTTCGTGGCGTTGAAGTCGACCTTTGAAGCGTTCTTGTCGGAAAGGGTCTTGATTGGCCACCGTTCGGTTCCACACTTGACCGCCGCGGTCGCAGGCGCGACCACGAGCACCAAGCTCAACGCCATCGCCCCCGCAAGAAGCCGCCGCATCCCCTGAGGCTAGCGCGATTGAGGCTTACCTGATGAATTGTCGGGTAGGGACAGGCACCCTTATCTTCGGATATGGCTTCAGGTAAGTGTTCTGGCCGTCGACCTCTTAAGTATGGGTGTCCACAGAATCTCGCATGGTTCAAGTGGACTCAGGTGCGCCCCGAGTTAGGGGCGATCATCAGTTTCTAGGCAACCCTTCGGTACCAACGTGGCCGCTCACAGCGCGCCAGCGAAGTGACGGTGTCGCGTGTTCCGTCACGCCGGAGGGAATCGCGGAGTGGCGGACGGTAGGGCACTCGCCTTACCCGGCACGATAACCAGACCTCGTCGAGAGCCCCAGCTCTCACCTCGTGTCCCAACCACTCCCCAAGGATCAATCGCGGACACCTCCGCAGAAAAGAGCCCGACATGAAGCGTTTCTTCAAGCTTGAGAGATCAGGCTCGTTCATCGCACTCGCCGTCGCTAGTTTGCTCATCTCGACCATGTTCGTCGCAAGCCCGCACAGCGCGTCGGCTCAGAACCTGACCCTCAGTCATGCAACGGCACCGATAACTTCGGCGACCAAGCAGTGGAGTGTCATTACACCCTCACGAACAACGTGAACGGAAACGTCACGAGCTGGCGGCACCGGCAATCATGGCTCCGGTTCGGGCAAGGACACCACGAACCAGATCACGCACGTCCCCACCGGTGGTGCAGATACCGGTGGCGGTTCGACCAGCGGGCTCGAGAACGCGAACCTGTTCTTGCTCGGCCTTCTGTTAGATAGCTGCGGCGGGATCGACCCTGTTCCTTCGCCGCCGGCTTGGCCTCAAGTCCTAACGAGAGACTCAGATGTCTAAGAGTCCTTCTATCGATCACCGTCGCGGTGGACCGACTGCCACCGCGGCGGCCATCTTTCTTCTCATATGCGGTGTGACTCTTATTTGGGTTGCACTTGCGTCGCAGAACGAGCCCTCACAATCGGGCCTCCTCGGACAAACTGCCACCGGTGCGCTCGAGGTTCCGGCCCCCGGCCCCCACTACGACGAAGCAGCGTGGTACCGATACTCGCCGACCCCCGGTTCTCTGGGGCCCGCAGTCGTCTTGGGGCATGTTGATTCGGCTGCGAACGGACCCTCGGTCTTCTACCGACTCGGGGAGCTGCATCCCGGAAACCGCGTATCGATCGCCCGCGCAGACCATTCGGTCGCCGTCTTCGTCGTCGACGCGGTCCGTCGCTACTCGAAGGCCGATTTCCCAACGAAGCTCGTTTACGGCGACATCAACTACGCGGGATTGCGGATCCTGACGTGCGGGGGGCCTTTCGATACCACCACCGGTCACTACCTCGACAACATCGTGGTGTTCGCGTCGCTCGAGGGCTCGCGAGACACGATCCCTTCGGGCTAACTCACGGCACGCATCCATAGGTAGCCTCAACGCATGCTGAAGCGGATCATCTTCTCGATCCTCGGACTCGTGCTGCTGGTCGCCGCGCTTCTTGGTGTCGAGATCGGGCTCGCCCTCAGGCGCACCTACCTTCCGTCGTCTCCGGCCCTCAAGCTCGGCGGTTCGTTCGGCCCCCATAAAGGACGCCCGCTCACGTTCGTGGTCTTGGGGGACTCGACCGCGGCCGGGCTCGGCGCAGGTGACCCTAAGGATGCCTATGCGACGGATCTCGCTCGCAGATTTGCCGCGGACGGTCGGCGCGTGAAGCTCGTTGCGTTCGGCGTGTCTGGAGCCAGGATCCACGACGTTTTGACCGATCAGGTCCCCGAAGCCGTGAACGCCGATCCAGATCTCGTCTTCGTGGGGATCGGAGCCAACGACGTCACCCATCTCACGAGCCTCGGCTCGATCCAGGACGACACCCGCGCGATCCTCGAAAAGCTCAACGCGACGGGTGCAACAGTGGTGCTGGCGGGCCCACCGGACATGCGAGCGAGGGCATGGCTCGAGCCGTTGCGCACTCTCGCCGGATGGCGCGGCCGACAGGTTGCGGCAGCGATGGCGGTGGTGGCCCACGAAGAGGACGTCCCGATCGTGCCCCTGGCCGAGAAGACCGGGCCATTCTTCGCCGCTCATCCGGATACCGCCTACGCGGCGGACGACTTCCATCCCGGCCCGGCCGGATACCGAGCGTGGGCCGACGCGATCTATCCGGTGCTCGCCGCGGCCCTGCAGCTAAGCGGTCGCTAGCACGAAATTTGCCAAACAGGTCACGGGTCGAGCATGGCGAATACCTCGGCAGCGGGTCCCATCGCGCCCAGGAGGTAATCGTGAAGAACATCCGTCCCTCGGCCTTCGTCACCTTTGGCGGGGTCGCCGTTCTCGTCGTCGGTCTGCTCGGCTCGGGTCTCGTGCCCGCTGCCTCGGGTCACATCGCGGCGTCGTGTAACGCCCCCACGCCCGCGCGTCTCGCGTTCGAGAAGCCGGTCTACATCGACCAGCATCGCAGTGGCGGCGAACCGGTCTCGGTTGTCGCTAAGGACGGAAGCATCGTGGTCGGCGCCCACCTCGGCACGACCCTCGCTTATCTCCGGACGACCCCGGACCCCGACTTCTACACCGGCTACCGGAATCAGACGCTCGTGTGGCGCTCGACGGATGACGGCAAGACGTGGAAGCAGAGTGAGCTCCTGCCCGGAGCGTCCGCCCACTCGCCGATGTCGACCGGGTTCTCCGACCCCGACTTCGCGAAGGACTCCGCGGGCAACCTGTACGGGACCGAGATCGACCTGGCCAACGTGTCGGTGTTCTCCTCGCACGACAACGGAGTGACGTGGCCGGACGCCAATGCGATCGCCGACAGCGGCGACCGTCCGTGGCTCGCGGCCCGTGGCAAGAACGTCGTGTACCTGCGCATCACCGGTGACCTCGAGAAGTCGACCGACGGTGGCGCGACGTGGACGACGCTCACCGACCCAAATGCTTACGGCAAGATCTACGTCGACCCGACCGACCCCAAGGGCCTCTATGCGGGCTCGGCGAACGGCGTGGGGGTCGAGGTCTCGCGCGACGACGGCCACACCTGGCACAGCTACCCGATCCCGGGGGCGAAAAACAACTCCGTCATGGACTCGATCGGGGTCGGCAAGGACGGCTACGTCTATTACGGCTTCATCGACGGGGACAAGGTGAAGTTCGCTTCGTTCAACCCCCACACCAACAAGTGGTCAGCTCCCGTCGTCATCCCTCGGATCACGCAGGGTGGTAAGCCGTTCTGGGCGTGGACCGTAGCCGGTGACAACGGCCGCGCTGCAGTGGGTTGGTACGAGGCCACTCCGGTCGCCGGCTCGGGCTCGACCGTTTCGGTCCGTGCCTACGTCGCGGCGACCACCAACGCACGTGGGTCTACCCACCGATGCTCTGGTGGCCAAACGGTCAAGGTCGCGCCACAGTTCTCGGTCGCCGATGCGGCGGGGCGTCCCATCCACGTGGGCCAGTTCCCATGCAACGGCACAGGCTGCAACTCGACCGGTGATCGCCGGCTCGGCGATTTCTTCACCATCAACTACGACGCCAAGGGTCATCTGTTCGTCACGACCGGCGACACGATGATGAAGGGACCCGGCGGGACCGAGCTCCAGGTGTCGAGGCCATTGTTTATGAGGGCAACCGACTCGAGCCCTCGGATGCTCGCCGGCCACTAAACCAGGACAAAACGCGCAGCCGATCCCACTACGGGGTCGGCTGCGCTGTCGCGCCCGGCCGCAGGAGATAGGCGGACGGCGACGAACCTTCCTTCGTCCTGCTACAGACAACTCTTTTCGGAGGTTCGATGAAATCCCTAGCCGCCTTGCTCGCAGCCGTCGCGATCGCGTCCCTCAGCCTGGCCAACGCTCACGCCGCCCCTGCAGCCCCCTCGAGCTCGGCAGCCACCACGACGACAAGCTCGATCCACCCGGTGACCGTGAGAGGAAACATCCGGTTCGGTTCTCCTATCGAGCTTCCCAAGTCCTCCGAGGTCGGCAGTGCGGCCACGACTTGCTACAACCCGTGCGGCGAGCCCTCGATGGTCCAGGCCCCCAACGGGACGATGTACATCTCGACACCGCGCACGCTGCTCGTTTGCTGCAATAGCCAGGCGAGCCCGGTGTGGAAGTCGACCGACGGGGGAGCGACATGGTCGAACCCGATCTTCCCGACATCCACTCTGCCGCGCGGCTCCGCTGCGAGTGGCGGCGACACCGAGATGGCCGTGGACAGCAACAACACCCTTTACGAAGGTGACCTGTGGCTCGGAAACGACTCCATGTTCATCACTTCGGACGCGGGCAAGACATGGACCTCGTCGGCGTTCTCGCACGATGTTGCCGACGACCGTGAGTGGCTCGTCTACAACCCGCACGACAATGCCTTGTACGGCTGGTACGACGGGTTGAAGGGTGGGCTCGAGGCGATCCGTGCGCCGCTCGACACGCCTCTCGGTTCCAACGCTGCGCTCGTCTCCCCGGAGGAGCGACTTGCGGTGCCCGCCGATCCAAACTGTGCGAGCCTCGTGTGTGAAGGCAAGCAAGACGGCGGCCCCAACGAGGTCAACGGCGTCCCCGTCTTGAACGAAACCGAGTCGCCGGGCATCCCGGCAGTCGACCCCAAGACCGGAACCGTCTACTTCCCGTTCGGCTACCAGGTTGCGGGCAAGGGCATCGGCATCGCCGAGACGACCGACGGTCTCAACTTCAGCTATCAGTTCGTCAAGGGAGCCGGGCACGGGCACGTCGGCGACGTCGACAACGACTTCCCGGTCGCGGCCGTTGACGGCAAGGGAACGCTCTACGTCGCGTGGATCGAGAACAAGGGCGGCCAAGAGCCGGCGTTCCACCTCTATCTGTCGGCGTCGAAAGACCAGGGCAAGACGTGGACGGGACCGACAGACGTGAGTGGACCGATCAGCAAGACGGCCGTGTTCCCGACCCTGGCCGCAGGATCCGGGGGCCGCGTGGTCGTCGGCTGGTATGGCACCAACATCGCCGGCAACAACAACTCGAAGAAGATCATGAAGAACGCGCAGTGGAACACCTACGTTGCCGAGTCGATCAACGCCGACAGCAAGCGTCCCAGTTTCGCCGTTGAGAACATCGACCCGCACTTCCACTCGGGCACGATCTCGACTGGTGGGCTCGGAGGCTCGGCCGACCGCAGCTTGCTCGACTTCTTCACCGTCGGGATCGACAACAAGACGGGGGCCGCAGACATCACCTACGTGCGCGACAAGCTCGTCGACAACAAGAAGGTCACCGCCATCATGTTCGCCAAGCAGACCGGTGGCTACAACCTCCTGAAGTAGAAGGAAAACGGGCATCTAGCTAAGGAGAGGTCACCGGCCTCGCTCTCAGTGGGTTGGGGACGGCACGGCCGGAGCCTTGGTTGTTCGTCGCAAGGTCTCTGGTGTGCGCAGTGTTAGAAGCAGCGCGATCGCAGGAAGGATCGCCGCGATCGCAAACGCGGCTTTGAAGCCGAAAGCGGAGCTCGCGGCCCCCGCGACGAGGGGGCCGAGAAAGAACCCCAGGTCCCCACAGAACCTGAAGTACCCGACCGCGCGCCCGGAGTGTTCGGCTGGAACCACGTCGGAGAGAACCGCGGCGGGCGGCACTCCCGCGAACCCAGTCGTGAACGCAAATAGCACTAGCAGAACCGCGAGCATCACCGTCGACGTTGCGAACGGCAGCACCACGACCATCACCACGAGACATCCCAGCGCGGGGACGAGCACTCGCTTCCGCCCGAAGCGATCGGCGAAGCTCCCCGCCGGGAACAGCACGAGGAACTCGGCTCCTACCGCGATCGCATAGAGCAACCCCACGCCGGCCTTGGATGCGCCGAGCTCGTCATGCGCGAACAGCGGCAGCAGCGTGTCGAACGTCGAGACGATGACCCACAGATACATGAGGTTCAGAACGAGGGCCGTCGCGAAGCCGCGGATCCGGAACATCTCGCGAAGCGACATCTTCGAGGAATCTTCAGGGCTACCGGTTTTCTCCGGCGGAGCCAACGGTGGCACGGTCGTGATCCACAAGAACGCGGCGCCCACGAGCAGGCCTGCATAGACAAACAGCGGCGCGGCGAGACCGAGGTGGTCGGCGATGATGCCCCCCGCAGCTCCGCCTGCGATGATGCCGACGTTGAAGGCGGCGAAGAAGAAGCTCAAGGTGCGCGCCGTGCTTCCTTCTGGAGCTGCCCGAAGGATGTAGCTGAACAGTGACGCGAACACCACCGCAGAGCCGAGCCCACCGAATCCCCACACGACGATGGCGAACGGATAGTTCGGCGCAAGGCCGGTCAACGTCGCGCACAGCGCAAGGAACACCATCCCGGTTGCGCCCGACCAGTGCTCGCTCTTCCTGGCGATGATGTGGCCGGCGCCCAGATCTCCGAAGAGCCGCGCGAAGCCGAACGCTCCCAGCAATAGCCCGGTCGCGCTGTAGCCGACACCGAAGGACCGCGCGTAGAGGGCAAGCGTTGGGAGCACGACGCCGAGCCCGGTCATCGCAACGAAGACCACGACGATCAACGACCGGATCGCCGGGTCGGTGAGTATCGACTTGGTGGATCTCTTCTCTGTGGTTGCCATGGGGGGGCCGGAATATAGCGGGACGCGCGCCCCTGCGAGTCACCCGGTAATAGGACTCTCGATGCATCGCGACTAAAGTCGGCGCCGCGGACGGGTGAGGATCACCGGAGGCTCGCGTGGCAGGACCGGGAACCGATGAGTTCGAATCTGAGGGCTTGCTCGCGGGGCTGGATCCCAAGGCTCGATCTGAGCGGATAGCGCTCCTGGATCAGCTGGTCCTCGACGGCTTCTCACTTGCGGAGCTCGTGGAGGCGGCCGCGCTCGAGAGACTGGTTCTGCTCCCGGTAGAGCGCGCTCTCAATCGGGACCAGCCGCGCTATACCAACGCCCAAGTAGCGGACCGGACGGGTCTCCCGCTAGATCTCCTTACCAAGCTGTGGCTCGCAATGGGCTTTGCGGAGCCCGGCCCCAGAGATGTGATCTTTACGGACGAAGACGTAAAGGCGGCGACAACGGTTGCCCAATTTCTCGCCGCCGGGATCCCACTCGATGCGATCGTTCGCATAACGAGATTGATGGCTCACGACATGTCGAAGCTGAGCGAGACGATCCGCTTCATGGTGGGGGAGTCGTTGATCCAACCTGGCGATAGCGAGCTAACTCTCGGTCTCCGCTACGCGGATGCCGCCGAGCAGCTCGTTCCGCTACTCACCCCTTTGCTCGAGTACATGCTCGGGATGCACCTCAAAGAACAGATCAAGTCAGACCTCTTAACTCAAGCCGAGCTCGCGGCGGGCAGATTCGAAGCAGCAGTCACGGTCGCGGCGGGTTTTGTGGACGTGGTCGGATTCACCGAGCTGGGCGAGCTGATACAACCTTTCGAGCTCGGCGCGGCAGCGTCGGGACTGGTGGACCTCACGATGGAGGTCATCGCGCCGCCGGTGAGGTTCATCAAATCGCTGGGAGATGCGGTTCTTCTTGTGTCACCCGACGTAGAGGCGCTCGTCACTGCCGGTCTTGGAATCGTTGAAAGAAGCGATGAGATGGGGTCGCTGC
>JAXDJM010000220.1:0-13692 GCA_034665605.1 Actinomycetota bacterium
GATGCTGCTGGCGGGGGTCATCTGCTACGAGGGCCGCGCATCGCTGTGGGTGATGATCGTTGCCGGTTGCCTCGGGGCGGTCATCGGGGATTCGATCGGTTACGAGATCGGCCGTCATCTCGGCCCCCGGATGATGAAGTCGCGCCTCGGTCGACTCATCGGCGACAAGCGATGGGAAAAGGGACAGGACTATCTGCGCCGTCGCGGGGGCCGCGCGGTCTTCCTTGGTCGATTCGTGGGGTTGCTCCGCGCTCTCGTACCGGGACTCGCGGGCATGGCCGGGATCCCTTACGGAACTTTCCTCGCGTACAACCTCGCGGGGGGCGTCATCTGGGCAACCGGATTCGTGCTGCTCGGCTTCGCCGCCGGTCGCTCGTATCGCGTGGTGGAGAAATGGGCGGGCCGCGCGAGCTTGCTTTTGGTCATCATGGTTGTGGTTATCGCCGGCCTCGTGCTCTTGGTGCGCTGGGTCGCCGGTCACAAAGAGGATTTCCGAGCGCGCTGGGATCGCTTCCTCGAACGTCCCCGGATAGCGCGGCTCAGAGCTCGAAGACGACGGCAGATCGACTGGCTTGTTGCCCGCTTCGACCCCAGCGAACGATTCGGGCTGTTCGTGACCGCAGGTCTCATCTTGATAGTTCTCGTGGCGTGGGCGTTCGGGTCAATCATGCAGGACGTCGTTGCCCACGACGAGCTCGCGCTCATCGATCGTCCGATCCTCACGTACATCGTTCGCCACCGGGTCCCAGGTTTGACGACCGCGATGAAGATCGTGACGTTCTTCGGAGGAAACGTGTTCATCATCCCGGGGACTCTCGTTGCCGCAGCGGGAGCTTTCGTCTTCACGCGCAAACCGCGGTGGCCTGCGTTCTTAACGGGAACGGTTGCGGGTGCGTTCTTGCTGTTCAATGTCTTGAAGGCCCTCGTCGATCGCCCGCGGCCCACGATCGGACCCGTGATGCACGTAGGGGGCAGTTCCTTCCCGAGCGGTCACGCGACGGTGTCGGCGGCGTTCTTTCTGGCCCTTGCTTATGTGGTCACGCGCAGGCTCGGTTGGGTTCCTTCCGTGTGGGTGTGGGCCGCGGCAGTCGTCGTCCCACTGGCAGTGGCCTTCAGTCGCGTTTACTTGGGCGTGCATTGGCCGACCGACGTAGTGGCGGGGCTCATGCTGGGGGCCGCGTGGACCGCGATCACGGCGACCGCTACCGGAACCCTGGAGCGGCCCCGCGCCTCGCATGCGGCTGCTTCGGCGAAATAGCCGCGACTTGCGCGGCGTTATCCTGCGGCGTCACGACCTGGCGGCGTGGCCGAGTGGCTTAGGCAAGGGACTGCAAATCCCTGTACAGCGGTTCGATTCCGCTCGCCGCCTCTTTTCTGAGCGAAAACTAGCGGGCTTTGGCCGCTCGATGCAGCCGTGTCGCAGCGTAGATCAAGAAGCTGTACGTCGAGATGAAGAATGTCGGAGGCCACGGCTTCGCGATCGAACTGAGGATGCCCCCCGTCGTAACCGTCACGGCGATCGCGACTGAAAGTGCAATCGTTGCTCCCGGACGCGCCGTCATGAGTTGAGCTGCAGCGGCGGGCGTGATGACGAGGGTCAGTATCAGAAGCACACCGGTTACTTGGATGGTTTCGGCGACGACGGCCCCCATGAGGACGGCGAAGATCACGGCGAGGACGCGCGTAGGGACGCCCCGAGCAACCGCAGCATCGGGATCGACTGAGGCGAACCACAACGGTCGCCAGATGACGGCCAGCACCGCGGCGACCACGCCGGCCACTAGCAGCAGAACGCGCAGTTGCGCATCCGACACCGTGGTTACCGAGCCGAAAAGCAAGCCGAAGCCGGCCGTTGCGTAGCCTTGGTACAGGGACAAGAAGAGGACACCGAGACCGAGGCCCGCAGCCAGAACCACACCGGTCGTTGAGTCTCGCTCGCGGCCTTCCAGGCCGAGCAGGCCCAGGGCGGCTCCGACCGCAACCGATCCGATCAAGGCGCCGGTTGTCGCGTCGAGTCCAATGAGCAAACCTCCGGCGGCTCCCGTAAGACCGAGCTCGGCGATCCCGTGGACTGCAAATCCCATTCGGCGTGCAACCACGATGGGACCTATCAAGCCTGCGATCGCAGACACGACGACGCCCGCGATCAGCGAAGTGTGTATGAAATGAGCGCGCAGCAGCTCCCAGAACACGTGTCAGCCTTGCTGAACGGCGTGTGATTCGATCTCGTGCACGTGGTCGAAATCGGAAGAATGTTCGGTACTGGCGGGCGCACCAACGATCACAACTCGGTCTCGGACGGTAACGACGTCGACTTGCGTTCCATAAAGTTCGGACAAGGTATCGCTGGCCAAGACTTGGTCGGGCGTCCCGCTTGCCCATCTTCCGGCCGCCAGATAGAGGATGCGATCCACACTCGATTGGATCGGGTTGATGTCGTGGGTAACCATGACGACGGCCGCGCCGGTTGAGTGTCGGTGGGAATCGATTGCACCCACAACGTCTTTCTGCGAAGAGGGATCCAGGGACAACAGGGGCTCGTCGGCCAGCAACAGTTCGGGATCGGAAACAAGTGCCTGTGCCACACGCAGCCGTTGTTGCTGGCCGCCCGACAGGGATCCGATGCTCGCCCCGGAATATTCGGTCGCTCCGAGATGATCGAGCGCTCTTTCCACGCGTGCTCTGTCCACGAGCGAGCGGCGGCCGATTCCCCACCTGTGCCCGCTGAGTCCGAGATGCACCATGTCCACACCGCGGAGCATGAGAGCGGGATCGAAAGAGCGTTGCTGAGGGACATAACCGATCCGTCGATCGCCACGGTGGGGACTCGCACCAAGCACCCTGACGGTTCCCGCGGACACTCGTCTCAGACCCAGAAGCACCTTTAGCAGGGTCGTCTTGCCCGTGCCGTTCGCTCCCAGGACCGCCACGAACTCACCGGGCGATATCTGAAGATCGAGGCTTGCCCACAAGATTCGATCTTCATAACCGGCGGATGCTCGATGCAGATCAACGGCCGGATTACTCATCTAGGAAGGGAGCTCTTGAGGGCTGCCCTGAGTGACGCGATCTGGTGAAGTTGCCAGAAGGCGAAGGTTTGGCCACGAGGCAGCGTTTCGCTCACGGGCACGACCGGTATCCCTTCGGCGCGCGCAAGGCCCTGCAGCTGATCGGTGATGGGACTGGTGGCTTGATTGTTGTACAGCAGCACCTTCACGCGGTGGCTCGTTAAGAGTTCCTGCATGGCGGCGATGTCGGCCGGGGCCGGATCGGTGCCGTCCTCAATCGACCGTGCGAAGCTCGGAGGAGTGAGGACGTTCATGCCGGCGTCGGAAAGTAACAGTCCTGGCACGCGTTCCGTATAGGCAACGTCGGCCCCCCCGAAATCCTTTCGTAGCTTCACCACTGCGTTCGCGATCGACGCGATGGATGCACGCGCTTGTTGGGCTCCCGACTTATACGCCGCGGCGTGGCTGGGATCGACGCGTTCGAGGGCCGAGGCGATCGCGTCGACGACTTGAGGCATCTGCAAGGCGTCGTACCAGAGGTGAGGGTTGGGATCTACCCCCGTTTGGTGCACAACGTCTGCAACGGAAACGACGATGCGCCCCTTGCTGGGCGCCGCGTCCATAAGCCTGTTCATCCAGTCGTCGTAGCCCAGACCGTTCATGACGACGACATTGGCAACCGCTACTTCTTGGCCCGTCGACGTGGCCGGCTGAAAGAGATGAGGATCGGCGTCCGGATTAGAAAGTATCGACGTTACGTCTACGTGACTGCCGCCGATCTCTCTTGCGAGCGCGCCGTAGAAGTTTTCAGCAGCAACTAGCTTGATGGTGCCGGGAGCGGTTGGATTGTCCGCAGAGCACGAGGTAGCTAGAAAAGCCATCGTGGCAAGGACCAGGAATGCCGCGATTGGGGGCCGAGATTGGTTCGTCAACATGCGCCCATCCGACCGGGCGCACATACTTATTGTCCAATGCGCATACGTTCATAGGCGGGTGTTGTGTCAAACGACAAGGGACTCCACGAACCGACTCGGTCTGAGCCCGTGGATGTAGTGGATGTTTCGTCTTATGAATCCGCGAGCGAACTTTTGAAGACCCTCACAGCTCCGATCCGTCTGGCCTTGGTGGAAGTGCTTTCGTCCGGGCCCCGGTGCGTGCATGAGTTGGTCGACGTTCTGGAGATCGCCCAACCTCTTGTTTCCCAGCACCTGAAAGTTTTGAAAAACGCTCGGCTCGTGTCGACTTCGCGCAGGGGCCGGGAGGTCGTTTACACGCTTACCGACGACCACGTGCACCGACTGATCGAGGATCTGCTGGCCCATTCGCGAGAGGCGTGACTGAGAGCTAACGGACGCAAATCTTCATCATTCGTTGACATCGCTGACATCTGGTCGAAACCTGAACTCCTTACTGTGCGATGTATGGAATGGCTCAAAAGACTCCCGACCTCCCCTCTGACCTGGCTACGGAAAGCAGATGCAAAGCTGGCTCAGGGCTCGATCGACAATGCGAGCAGCGGGATGCGTGACTGCAGCCATCGCCGTTTGATCAATCAATACGTGGATCGCAGCGATCACGAAAGCATCGATCGATCAATCGGTGCGGAGCCGGCTGTACACCACCATGTCGTGTAGTTCACCCGACCTCCACTGAGCAGCTCTCAAAACTCCCTCTCGCACAAAGCCGATCTTTTCGAGGCAGCGTTGCTCGGCAATGTTCTTGGTATCCGTGCTCGCTTCGATCCGCGAAACCACAGTCGTCGCGAATAGGTGATTGGTTAATAGGCGCTGAGCTTCCGATCCGTAACCCTTTCCTCGCTCCTCGGATCTGAGCGTGATGCCGATGCTGATGGCGCGCGATTCCTCGTTAGGGCCGTATTGCACCCAGTGCCAGCTCAGGATGCCGATGACCGCGTGATCCGGGTACTTCTCGACCAAGAGACGCGCAACTTCGGCCTTGGGGGCGCCGGGGGCCAGCTGTTCCTTCAGTCTCTTCAGCAAGGTAAAGCCGAAATCGTCGTACTCGCTGGTCATGTCGATGCCTTCAAGGAGGGCAATTTCATCCCAGCCCAGCTCGCGCAGGCGAACCCTTTCCCCGTCAACCGTGGTTGCGCCCATCGTTGCAGTCTGCCTTGTTGCCTCACTTTCAAGCGACTTAGGTAAACTCAGCAACTTCTCCGCTTGATCTGGGGGCGTTAGCTCAGCGGGAGAGCGCTTGCTCGACACGCAAGAGGTCACTGGTTCAATCCCAGTACGCCCCACTCGATCAAAGTCCCTCTTTGGAGGTTTTCCGGAAGTTTCTTGTCTTGCTTGCCAACACTACGTATGGCCCGATTTGTCCCCGGAGCAGTTGGATGGGTTCTGACAGCAAGCGCCCCTTCGCGCGCCGTAGGCGAGTGAGCCCTTGGAACGCGGCGCGTTAGAAATGGGTGGTTGCGATAGAGGCTCAAGGTTCAGGCCGAAAAAGTGCGACCCGATCCCTCTTCAAACTCGGCCCCCTACATCTCAGCGCACTGATCCTTTTATGCGTTGCGCTGGGCTCGACCGGACTCATCCTCACCTCGAGATCGGTACCTTCTTCTGGGGCGCACTGTCACGGACAAACCGCAACGATCACCGGCACCGGCCACGGCGACCACCTCCGCGGAACCTCTGGGGCCGACGTCATCCAAGCCAAGGGCGGCGATGACACCGTTCACGGCCGCGGCGGCGGCGACGTCATCTGCGGGGCCCGTGGCGACGACACCCTGTGGGGAGGTTCGGGTTCCGACAACCTCTTTGGCGGCCCCGGCGCAGACAGCGCCCACGGCGGGCCAGACAACGACGTCTGCAGCGCGGAACAAGAGGCGAGCTGCAATGAATCCCACCCGAGCCCGTCTCCGTCACCAAGTGCAACATCGTCAACGTCACCATCCCCAACGGCATCGTCTTCCTCGTCACCCAGCCCGTCGGCGACCTCGTCACCGGTCCTCGGTGGGGGAGGGGGGTCGGGGGCGCAGAACCATGCACCAACCGACATCCACCTGTCGAACGCCTCGATCGCAGAGAACCAACCGCCCGGGTCATCGGTGGGGCTGCTGACAAGTGACGATGTCGATCCAGACCCGCACACGTACACACTCGTGGTTGGAACCGGGGACGCGGACAACGGATCGTTCCAGATAACGGGCAACACGCTTCAGAGCGCGGCCAGTTTCGACTACGAGACCAAGAGCTCATTTTCGGTGCGCATCAGGACCAACGACGGCCACGGAGGGACTTTCGACAAGCAGTTCACGATCACGGTCACCGACGCGAACGACCCACCGGTGGTGACGACGTCAAGCGGCAACACGCCCTACAGCGAGGGTGACCCCGCGACCACGATCGATAGTGCCGTCACCGTCACCGACATAGACGACACCAATATCGAGACCGCCACTGTTTCGATCACGGGCAACCATCAGACCGGCGACTTGCTGTCATTCGCGGACACCGCAACGATCACGAGCAACTACGTGGTGGCCACCGGGGTCCTCACCTTGACCGGCCCCGATACCGTCGCGAACTTCCAGAGTGCGTTACAAGCCGTGAAGTTCTCGTCTACGAACGACGACCCCTCGGCGACCAAGACCATCAGCTTTGTAGCCAACGATGGTGACAGCGATTCGGCGGCAGCGACAAAGACGATCGCTATCACAGCCGTAAACGACGCCCCGTCGGTCGACCTCAACGGATCCGGCACTGCAGGCAACGACGAGACTGCGAGCTTCACCGAGGATTCGGGTGCAGCTGACGTGGCACCCAACGCCGATGTCTCAGATCCCGACAACGCCAACCTCGCGTCGGCGACGATCACGCTTACCAACCACCCCGACGGCGCGACAGAGTCGCTCGCGGTCACCACCTCCGGGACCTCGATCACCGCGGGCTCCTATAACAGCGGGACCGGCGTCCTCACCCTGTCGGGCTCAGACACCGTCGCCCATTACCAGCAGGTCATACGAACCCTTAGCTACAACAACACCTCCGACACTCCCGACACGACCGACCGCACCATCAACGTCAAGGTCAACGACGGCTCTGCAGACTCCAACGAGCCGCACACGACTATGTCGGTCACCGCCCATAACGACGACCCCACCGCGGACGATCAGTCGGTGTCGACCAACGAGGACACGCCGCTTCCGATCACATTGTCAGGAAGCGACCCTGAAGGCGACACACTCACGTTTACCAACGATTCGACCTCGACCCAGGGCGGCACCATCACCGGGCTTCCACCCAACGTCACCTACACCCCGCCCCAGGACTACAACGGACCCGACAGCTTCACCTTCACCGTCGACGACGGCAACGGCGGCACCGACCAGGGGACCATCTCGATCACGGTCGATGCCGTAAACGACGCCCCGGTCGTCGACCTCGACTCGACGTCGGGAGGTACCGGTTCGACCGTCACGTTCAACGAGGTTGTCTCCCACAACAACGACGTCGCGGTTGCCCCGAACGCGTCGGTTACCGACGTGGATAGCGCCACGATCGATCACGGGTCCATCACGCTCACCAACCGTCCCGACGGTTCTGCGGAATCGCTCGCGGTCACTACCACGGGCTCGATTACCGCAAGCCCTTACAACAGCTCGACCGGGGTTATTACCCTCACCGGCCCCGACACGAAGGCGAACTTCGAGCAAGTGATCAAGTCGCTCCACTATGCGAACACGGCTGCACCTCCCGACAGCACCGATCGCTCCATCGACGTAGTGGTAAACGACGGATCGTCCGACTCGGCGACCGCCACCGCCACCGTTCATGTCGTGCCACTGGATGCCGCGCCAACGCTCGACCTCGACAACACGAGTGCCAGCAATGACAGCGCCGCTACATTCACCGAAGACTCGACGCCCGCGACCCTGGCTCCGAACGCGGACGTCGCCGACTCAGATGACACCGATCTGTCGACCGCGACGATCGAGATCACCAACCCACTAGATGGGAACGCGGAGACCCTGTCGGCAACTGTTGGTGGCACGAGCATCACGACGACCGGGTACAACTCAACGACCCACCAGCTGACTCTTACGGGTCCGGACACGGTTGCCCATTTCCAGCAGGTGCTGCGTACGGTTGCTTACAACAACACGTCAAATACTCCGAACACGACCGCGCGCGGCGTCACCTTCGTCGTAAACGACGGGACCCTGAGCTCGCCGACACGCACCGCGACCGTCACTGTTGTGCCGGCCAACGACGCGCCGACCCTCGCTAATGTTGAGGGCACGAACCTGTCGTATACGGAGAACGACCCGGCAACTCAGATAACCAACTCGATCACCGTCACCGATCCGGAAGATTCGTCGTTGGCGTCGGGCACGGTGTCGATCACGAGTGGATTTTCATCGGCTCAGGACACGCTGGCCTACACCGCGCCCGGGGGCAACCCGATCACCGGCACCTACACGCCGGGAACGGGGGTCATGGCCCTGACGGGTCCTGGGACGCTCGCACAATGGGAAGCGGCATTCAAAGCTGTCACTTACCAGAACTCATCGGACAATCCCTCCGCCACTCGCACGATCTCGTTCCAAGTCGACGACGGTCACGCGACGAGCCACGCGAGCAATATAGCGACGCGTGGCATCGCGATCACAGCGGTGAACGACGCGCCGTCACTCGGGGGAATCGAGCCCGGCGCCTTGAACTACACGGAGAACGACTCGGCCAGCGTTGTGTCGGCCTCTATAACGGTTACCGATGTCGATTCCAACGTCCAGTCGGGGACGGTATCGATCACGAGCAACCTCGCGAATGCCGAAGACGCATTGTCGTATACCGCGCCGGGCGGTAACCCGGTCACTGGTAGCTACAACTCAACCTCTGGTGTGATGACCCTCACCGGCCCGGCGACTCCGGCTCAGTTCCAGGCGGCGCTTAGAGCGGTCAAGTATGCGAACTCTTCGGACAATCCTTCGACGCTGACTCGAACGGTGAGTTTCCACGTCGACGACGGCCAGAGCGCGAACCATTCCTCGAACACCCTCACCCGCGACATCTCGGTCACCGCGGTCAACGACGCACCGGTTGCGCAGGCCCAGACGCTCGCCACGAGCTCGAGCATCAAGGTGACGATAGCTGCTGGCGATACAGGCAAACTGAAGACCGGCGCGACCGACCCTGACGACCCGTTCGGCGATCTCAGCGTCAGCGCCACGTTTACCAACGTAGATGCCGGCGCGAATGTCACGCTGACCGACCCCGCGACTGGAACGTATACGTACAATCCCGCTGCCGGTTTTACCGGCACCGATGTATTCCAGTACAAGGTGTGCGACGACGGTGCTCCGGTCGCTCCTCAACAGTGCAGCGCTGCGACAAACGTCACGGTAACCGTCGGGGGCACGGACCTATGGTTCGTGGATGACTCTGCCTCACCAGGCGGAACCGGACGCCTCACAGATCCGCTCCAGTCCCTGTCCTCGCTTCCCGGTGGCCGCGGAGCGGGGGACAGGATCTTCCTGGATGCCGGCACATACGCGACCGGCCACACCCTGTTGGTAGGCGAGCACCTGATCGGTAAGGGGGCGACGGGGTCGTTCGACACCCTGCTCGGGGTGAGCGCGCCCGGCAACGGCACGCTCGACACACGCCCGACCCTCGGCGGGACCGCCCCGACCTTGGGCAACACCGTCAATCTCGCGACGAACTCCAAGGTCAAAGGGGTCGCGGTCGCGAGCACGACTAACACGGCCATGGCGAACCCCGGAGCAGTAACGGGCGTAGATGTGTCCGAGACGATCCTGACTACGACGACGGGAACTGCGCTGCTTCTCAACAACGTGGGAGGCGCGCTCGACTTCCCAAGCATCTCGAAGAACGGCGCCGGAACCGGCATCAGCCTGACGACCGTCAATGCCAACACGACCGTGGGTGGGGGCACGCTTCAGAACACGACGACCGGCGCTGTCTTCGTTGACGGTGGCTCCGGGAACTTCTCAGACGCCGGAATCCTGAGCAGTATCAGCTCCGGGCGGGCGATCACAGTCCAGAACAAGCCGTCGAGTGCCAACGTGTCCTTTAGCGGAGCCGTGGGAACGTTAGCGTCGCCGCTCGGAGGTACTGGTGTGCTGTTGGACAACAACGACCAGGGCGGCTCCGGCGGCGGCGTTACGTTATCGGGCGGCTTAAACCTGTCCACGACAACCAACCCAGCGTTCACCGCCACCGGCGGCGGCACTGTGAACGTCACCGGCGCGACGAACACCCTGGCAACGACGACCGCCACCGCGGTGAACATCACGACGCCCACGAACATTGGTGGCAGTGGAGTGACGTTCAAGAGCATCACCGTGAACAACGGCGGGTCGAGCACAGCGGCGAACGGGATCATCCTCAACGGGACGTCAGGTGCGTTCACCGTGACTGGTGACGGTTCGCAGACCGCAGGGTTGTTCGACCGTGACGGCTCTGGCGGCACGATCAGCAAGACGACTAGTCACTCCGTGCTGCTCACGAATGCCAGCAATGTCATGTTGCGGCAGATGAACATCACGAATTCCGCGCACGACGGCGTGAACAGCTCTGGCGGTGGAAACATCGTTCTCTCCGCTGTCGACATTTCGACGCCGGGCGCCGGCGCTCCAGGTCCCGGCGGAGATGGTTTCGGAACCGGCAACGGCTGGCGAGCAGAGAACATCACCGGCGCGAATGCCTTCGATAACAACAGCCGCGTCTTCAACTGGCAGGGGTCGCAGTCGAACGGCATTTTGATTCACAACGTGAGTGTGAACTTCACGTCGTTCACGATCGACCACGCTCTAATGACGACGTCGGCGACGGGAGCCGATGGTGTCCTGGGCACCCTGTTCGGATCGACGACGGGCACCGTAAATGTTACGAATAGCGAATTCACCCTGATCGATCAGGATGCCGTACAGGTCAGTAACAATGGCTCGGGTACCGTGGCCGCGGTTTTGCAGAAGAGCAACTTCCATGACGCAGACGCGACCGGGGGCGACGGCAACAACACCGTTTATCTCAGCAACTCCGCCAACGGCCGCCTCAACTTCACCGTTGGCGGCCCGACGGCCGGCGACGGCAATACATTCAAGAATCTCGCTAGACTGACCACTCTTGCGGGAGTCCTCCAGGTGGACGCAGCGGGCGGGGACGGCTCGACCCCCGCAGGAGGGCGGATCAACGGCACAATCCAACACAACACGATCAGCAACGACGCTGGCTTCGTCAACGGCCGGCGTGCAATTGACATTCAGGTCGAAGCGGACTCGCACAATCTCGGGACGCTATCTGCGGCGATCTCGGACAACACGATCAACAATGTCTCCAAGCAGGCCGTGCACATCTCGGTTGTCTCGGTTGGGGGTGGCAGCGTCCCCGACGCCAACTGGACGATCACTAACAACCAGTTCGGCAATACCTCCCCGGTGGGCACCGAGGGCAACGTCGACAGCGGCTCGGCGATCGAGTTCGAGACGAACGTTGATTCGTTTACCAGCGGCGCCGATCAGCACAGCAAGCTTTTGCTTCAGAACAACGTTGCTGTCAACAACGCCAACAACGCCACGGGCGCGACAGTGGATATCACTAACCTCTGGGGGTCAGTGGCATCCGGAACAACGTCCATTCTTGACGCGACGATCCTCGGAAACACGCTCACGAACAACAGCACGACCGGAGGGCACGTCCTCGATGTCCTCAACAGCAGCGCGGGCGACGGCGAGACTCTCAACCTCAACATCAGCGGCAACAACACAACGCTCGGTGCATCCACAGCCGGCGAGATCCGCCTGAGGCAGCTCGCCGGGACATTCAACATCCAGGGCGGGCTAGCCGCTGTCAGTGCCAACAACAGCGGCGACACGGTGTCATCAACCGGTTCGTTTGGAACCGTCGGGTCGGTTACCTTGCCAAGCTCGCCGGAGCCGTTCTAACTCCTGAGTTCGACATGACGCCCTGCTGAAGGGCGTCAATGGGTGCGCTAAGTCGACGCATCGCTCTATCCGGACTGTGTTGCTCGGTGGTCCACACCTGGTCCACATTCCATCGCGAAAACGAGGCTATGAGCGCGAAAAAGCGACAAGTGAAAACCTAGTCTGACCTGCGGAAGAGCTCTGCCTGGTCGGGTTTCGTTTCCCGCTCATTCGCCCTTACAACGCAGCGGTCAAAGCTGAGTGCGGGCTGAGTCCAAGGGGTAGCGCTTGAGGTCGCGCAGTCGACTGGACGACTCCACAGGCGACGGCCGGGGGTAGCCCGCTCGTTCGAGATGCTCGACATTCCCGGAACTGTTGCAGCGTCTACGTGCTCTATTTCGTCCAGGAGGTATGAGGAACAGACCGAGCACGCTCTTGGCTGGGCTCTTGATCGGCATCGCAGCAATGAGCCTCCTGCCTGCTGTGCTAACAAAACCGGCGCTCCCGAAAGAGAGATGGATCGCTGGTCGCATCCTGTACTTCGCCGCCGGTCGTGGACAAATGCAAGGCGCACCGACGCCCGATCTCTATTCAGTCAGAGCCAATGGAACCGGTACGAGAAGACTTACGCGGTCCAGGGCGTTCGAAGAAGAGGCCAAGTGGTCTCCGAATGGCAAGTACATCGCCTTCATCCGAACGTGGTACCACCGCCATTTCTCGCACCCGCGGTCTGACTTGTTCGTGATGAAGGCCGGCGGCGCAGGGATTCGACGACTAACCCGAGATCAAGCTTCCGAATCCGAACCAATGTGGTCTCCGGACGGTTCGCTAGTGGCATTCGTCAAATCCTCGAGACATGGTCCATTGCGCGTCACGTCTGACGTTTTTGTTACCGGTCTCTGGGATCATCGGACGCGTCAGCTCACGGAGCGTGGCAAGAACTATCACCCGTCATGGTCTCCGAGTGGCAACGAGATTGCATATGACTCGCGACTGCACGGCAGATATCAAGTTCGGGTCGTGCGATCCGATGCTTCGCGGGATCGTGCTATCTCTGTAGGAGGCCATTTCTCTTACGCAAGCTGGTCCCCGCGATCGTCGTCGATTGCTGTGCTGCGCATAGGTCCTAACTGTGATGACGGTGCATCTCTATCGCTGTCTCTGGTGGATCGCGAAGGGAGATCGAGAAGGCTGCTGCACCACGGTAGTGAATGTCTTGAGGGCTGGGTGAAATGGTCGCCGGACGGAAGCGAGCTCATGTACCAATCGCGACCAGGCGGTGGAAGTGACCTCGATCGTATTGTCGATCCGCAGACGGGAGCCCAGCGCGGGCTTACCGACGAGGACGCCTGGGGAGCCGTCTGGTCGCCCGACGGCCATCACATCGCTTTCGAGGACAGCTCTGTACATCGCTTTCCGCCACCCGGGATGAATGTCTCGGACATCAGAGACAGTGGAATGGTGTACTTCGGTGCAGGACATCCTCTGTGGATCACGGTACTGACGACCGGCACCTGGGACGCCAGCCTCGGACTCGGGGTTCCCGTGGACTGGCGCGCAGGTCGGACGGTGCCCGTGGAAGGCACTTCCTTCGGAGCTGATGCATGACCATTTGCGACATACAGTGCTGCTGCCCGTCATGACGCTGTCGTCCCACAGAAATCCCACAGACGGGCGACAAACAGCTCGTAATTACGGCAAGCAGCCGAAAGCGAAAATGTCGCCTGACCTGCAACGACGGAAGTGCTACGGGTTCGCTTGATGCAGCTGGCGTTC
>JAXDJM010000221.1:0-6118 GCA_034665605.1 Actinomycetota bacterium
GATCTACATGGTCAAGGGATTGGCCGATGCTGCTCCCCCGGCCACATAGCATCTGACTCGTGACAGCGGCGAGCCCATCCGATCCGGGGCTGTTCGGCCCGGAGTCCGTAACGTGGCGGCTCCACGCGGACCCCTCGATGATGGTCGGCGGTTTGCGGGCCCTCCTCGTTCAAGCACTCAACTCGCGCGCGATGGCCGCAGTCGCGCAACACAGCAACTACCGCGAAGAGCCGTGGGAGCGGCTGATGCGGACGGGTCGGTACATCGTTCAGACCACGTTCGGAGACACCCCCACTGCGCAGACCGCCGCGGCGCGGGTGAGAACAATCCACAAACATGTCACCGGAGTCGATGACTTCAGCGGCGCGCCCTACAGGGCAGACGACCCCGATCTGTTGCTGTGGATCCATTGCGTCGAGGTCCACTCGTTCATGACCGGCTACCGCGTCTATGGCGGCGGGCTTACCGAGGACGAAGTAGGTAGATACGTCAAAGAGATGGTGCGAGCGGCCGAGCTCGTCGGTCTTCACGGAGATGAGGTGCCCGCCACCTACGGCGATCTGTGTGATTACCTCGAGGGCCAAGAGTTGATCGCGTCGCCCGCCGCTCGCGACGGCATGCGATTCATCCTGTATCCACCGGTGCCGTGGCCCGGTGGCCGCTACCCTAAATTCCCTGGTAGTCGGATCCTCGTCGTGCCGGGCCGCGCAGCATGGGCGGTTCCGTCGGCAGCCGCAGTTGCGATACTCCCGGAGAAAGCGCGCAAGGCGTACGGTCTTCCTTATCTGCGCCCTCTAGTACCGAGTCTTCGCATCTCACTCTTAGGGTTCCATCGAGCTATGAGGCTCATAGCGGGTCCCCCGCCGGGGATCGACGAAGTCCAAGCGGCTGTGGGTTCGGCTGCGTGATCGAGGAGGTACTCCAATGGCCGATCTGACCAAGCTCGACCGGATGTTCGTACAGCAGAAAGCCAAGCTCATCGAGCTGACCAACGAATACAAGATCTTCGACGAGTCCGGCGCGCAGGTAGGCGTGTGTCGTGAAGAGGGTCAAACGAAGCTGAAAAAAGCGTTGCGGCTTGTCTCGAACCTCGACTCGATGATGACGCACAAGCTGTCGGTCCTCGACGTAGAAGGGAACAAGGTGCTCGAGTTCACCCGGCCCAGAACCTTGTGGAAGTCGAGGGTCGAAGTCCAGGATGGAAGCGGTAAAACAGTTGGGGGGATAGCTCAGAAGAACATGATCGGCAAGATCCGTTTCGATCTCACCGGTTCGGCCGGCGAGCCGATCGGACAGATCCGCGCCGAGAACTGGCGCGCGTGGAACTTCTCGATCGTCGACAACTCGGAGCAAGAAGTCGCTCGGATCACGAAGAAATGGGCAGGCATGGCCAAAGAGATGTTCACTACGGCCGACAACTACATGCTCGAGATCAATGCTCCGGTCCAGGGCGACTTGCGGATGGTGATACTCGCCGCCGCAGCCGGGATCGATACCGCGCTGAAACAGTCAGACAAGTAGAACCGCGTCGTCGCCTTTATCGACCGGCTTTTCTAAGCGCCCGTGTAGGACGGTTCCCGCTTCTGCATGAACGCAGTCATAGCTTCTAAAAAGTCCGCACTGGCGAAGACCTTTTGCTGTGCTAGCGCCTCGGCGTCCATGTGCTCATCCAGCGAACGGCGCAACGCACCGTCTACCAGCGACTTCGCGGCTCGTACCGGGATCGGAGGGGCCGCCGCCAGCCGAATCGCCAGATCGTCGGTGACGGCGCCCAGCTGGTCCGGTGGACAAACGATCTCGGCCAGTCCGATGCGGTGCGCCTCATCCGCATCGATCTTTTCAGCCAACCAGATCATCTTCTTGGCGACACCCGGCCCGACCAGGGCAGGTAAGCGATGCGTCCCGCCGAGATCGGGTACCAGACCGTAGTTCGCTTCCAGGATGCCTAACTTCGTGCCGGAAGCGACGACGCGCACATCGCACATCAACGCGAGCTGAAGCCCGGCCCCGAATGCGTACCCGTGAACCTTTGCGATCGTTGGGATCGGTACCGTTCCGAGCTTGCGGAAGCCTGCCTGAGCCCGCGCGATCATCTCGGCGGGAGAGCCTTGAGATTCACCGAACGATGAAGTGTCAAGACCGCTCGAAAACGCGCGTCCCTCTCCAGAAACGACAACGACTCGCATCTCTGGTCTGCCCGTGATCTCGTCGACCGACGCCGCGAGCTCGTCAAAGAGCTCCACATTCATCGCGTTCAAACGATCGGGTCGAGCCAGAACCAGGTCGGCGCGGGGGCCGTCGAAAGAAACCTGCACGCTCATGGCACTCCTCTCATGCGCATCTTGGGAAAGAGACACGCGTTGGTGTGATCAAAGGTCGTGGCGGTAGTAGCGGTGGTGTCTTGGGGGCGAGTAGTCGAAGCACGGCTTTTTCCTCGAACAATCGTCACGTCCGCGCCGCCCATATTGAGTGAGCACCGCCCATCTGTAGTGATCGAAGTTCTTGCGATGGCTCAGTTGCTTCTTCTTGATCGAGAAAGAAACCTGGTCCCCGCCACTACGCCAGACATTCAAGGGGGCCAGCTTCTTGGGAGGATCTCCGAGGTTGTTGAACAAGCGGGCGTGCAGGTCGCCTCCGGCAAAGAAAATCTCCACTCGGCGTTCGGTAGCGAACGAGTAGTCCTCGTAGCCCTTATTCGGGTCCGAGTCGAAGAGCACGTGGATCTCGCGGTCGCCGCGCTTCAGTAACGACGACTTCCAGTTCTTGTAGAGCGTGATCCGGTGGATCAAACGATCATGGTGATGTCGTGCATGAGTAAATGTCACGCTTTTGATGTCGAGCCGGCCATGCACGTCATTCTTATCGGTGAACCGACCGGAGTCTCCGAGCGCCGGCACGGCAAGCATCAGGACGATCGCGGTAGATATGACGAGTACCCACAGTCCTCGCACGCGCCCTCCCAACTCTGTTTCGCTGATGTTAGGCGACGACTTCTCCGCGATGCAGTTTCTTCGCCGATCAGTAGAGTCGTTGCCGGTGAGGCGCGATCTTCAGGATCACGCGTTCGGATTTGATCTCACCCTTGTACTCATGACCGTGATACTTGTAGCTGAGCTCATCGATGTGCTGTCGAGCCGGAGCACCCGTCACGGTCTCGTCAACGGGCCCTCTAACCTCCGCGTAGGTGTACGGATTATCCGCGTCCCAGATCGTTACCGATACGCGAGGATCCCGCGTGACGTTCTTGAACTTTGCGCGGTGGGTCTCGGTGTTGATGAGAATGTGATCGTCGTCAGCATCGATCCACATCACGTGTGTTACCGGGCTTCCGTCTTGCATCAAAGTCGTGATCGTGGCGAAGTTGGCGCCTTGCGCAAGTTTCTTGACCTCGGGTTCGAGCATCGCGGCCTCCCTTTTCGTTTGGAGCTTTCTATACCCGGCACGAGTGATGAATCTGTCTAGGCGGGGATCAACCCCCGCTCTGCGAGAAGTGCATCCAGTCCTTCAAGCTGTGCCATTCGCCGCCCCATCCCCAACCGATGGACGAGAACGCGTCCGTAACGACATCGCCTGGAAAAGTCATCCCGCGCCGACGCCATGTGCGGTCCATATAGGCCGACGCGCGTTCGGGGACGACGAGGTCTCCGCGCACGTATGGGTTCTGAAACGGATCGACATCGATCGCGAGCCCGTAGGAGTGCTGCGACCAGGCCGAGCCACCCGTCACGGGACGGCACTCGAACGATCCCGTGTCGTTCCCGTCGCCGGTTGGTGGGGCGTGTATGTCGGCCTGGGACGCGACCCTCATCTCTTCGATCGGGAACCGAGCGACAAACAACTGCCTGAACACGTTCACCACGTCATGCGCAACCGATGCGTTGACCAGCATCTCGCCGGTATGGGTTAGGTCGTCGAATCCCCAGAAGCTCATGGTCAGATAACTCAGATCCGAACTTGCAACGGGGCATCCAGGCTTCCACGTGGACCGAGCCAAGACATCTTGCGGAACCGGTTGGATGCTCCAGTGGAACCGGTTGTTGGGGGGCCGCGGCAAAAGGTCGGTCGTAGCGAACTGCCTGTCCCTGAGGATCTTGGGCGTCGGCCGGATCACCCCGAAACCGTCCGGTCGTTTGGGGAGAGCGCGATGACCCAACCATGCCGGCGGCTCCGTTACGCCGGGAGGCAGTGTCGCGCGTGGGAGCGGGTGAGGAGGGGGTTTGACCCCAGGAGGGAGATCCGTGGAATCCTGAGTTGGCGTTACCCCATGACCTATGGGATAGGAACCGGCAGCTTGAGCCGCTCCACGCTGGCCCGAGCACGCACCGAACGCGAACATCCCAATGAGCAGCGATCCGAAGAGCGCCGATCTACGATCCACGTGAATCAAGCTATCCGAGCGAATCATCTAATTCGGGGAACGCCTACGGCTAACCTTTACGAGGCCTGCGCCCGTAGCTCAGTTGGATAGAGCATCGGACTTCTAATCCGAGGGTCGGGGGTTCGAATCCCTCCGGGCGCGCCCACTGGAATCACGCACCCCGGGCGCGCCAAGAATCTTTGACACGCCGGAGCGACCCGGTCCCCCGATCTTTAGCTAGCCCTTCGCGTATTCGGCTGCGGCCTTCGACTCGAACTCGAACCCGATGACCGGATCGTCACCGACGACCCACGCGTTGTGTCCCGGTTCTACGACGTAGACGTCGCCGGGTCCGGCTTCTCCTTGGCTGCCGTCTTCGTGCTCGATATGAAGCTTTCCACTGATAATCGTGCCGACATGCCTCGCCTGACAGGAATCCGTTCCGGCGACCGGCTTGATGCACTCGGACCACTTCCATCCCGGTTGGAACGTGACACGAGCAGCAGTCGACCCTGCTACCTGAACGACATCGATCTTGGTCTTCTCCGGCGTCCGGGTCTCATCCGGCGAATCGAAGCTCTTGGTCTCTACGCCAGCCACGACGTGCCCCTTTCTCTCTGTCACTCCCGCGACAACCCATCCTCTTGCTAACCAAATGGGTTGTAAAGAGACAGCCCTTCGACCAAGGCGGGAGCCCGAAGGACCCCGCAGCGTGACTAAAACCCACCTAGACCGTTGGGCGTCCCAAGACCGGTGGGCCCGTCGTAACCGGCACCTGCCTGGCAAATCGTCCGGCCCCCGCACGTCGAGATGTTCGACCCACTCGTGATGTCGCGGAAAGCAGACGAGTTCGCGTAAGCGATCGACGCTGGGTAAGGCTGCGACGTCGCGTTGCCGGCAAGTCCATAGACGCCCGCGATGATGGGAGTCGCCAGACTCGTGCCGCCGAAGACGAACCATCCGGACTTGCCCTGATACTTCGTCGAGTCGTAGATGGCGGCCCCCGTAGCCGGGTTGGCCACTGCGGCGACGTCGGCGACCGCGCGTTTGGTATCGCAACCGACCGACGCCCAGTTCGATAACGAGGTCTGCCACGCGGGGGCGGCGTAAGGGGAGCTGCATCCGCTTCCTGCCCCGCTCCACGTCGTCTCAGACTTGTACGAGTTGTCGGCATTCAGCGCGAGCGTGGTTCCGCCGACGGCAACCGTCCCGGGCAACGATGCGGGAAACACGGAACCGCTCGACGTGTAACCGCCGTCGCCAGAAGCAGCGACTACAGCGATGCCCGGATGGTCGTAGGCCGAGACGTAGGGCGAAAGATCGAACACCCAATCGCCCCCGCCGTAGCTGTTAGAGATGACGTTGGCACCCAGAGCGGCCGCTCTGTTCTCGGCTGCCGCCAAGTCGGCGAAGCCGGCGCTGTTCGCTTCGACGAGGAGGATCTTGCAGCTCTGGCAGATTCCGTGAGCGGTCTCGACATCGATCGCGGTCTCTTGCGCCCAGCTTGCGTTTGAAGAAGGAAGCGGCGACGCAGCGCCGTTCTGGTTCACCTTCTGGAAGCAAGACGTGGTCACGGTCCCGCTACAGCTCGGGAACGCAGGTAAGCCGAAGGTGCTGTTGAACTTGTCCAGATCCACTTTCGCGGTCGGCCAGTCATATGCGACGACAAGAGCGATCGTTTGCGGCACCGGCGCCTGCGTCGGCAGGTTGTAAGCGGAGTGGAACTGTGATGGCTTGAAGCCGGTTGGTCCCGCCGTCGCA
>JAXDJM010000222.1:0-3650 GCA_034665605.1 Actinomycetota bacterium
CGGCGTTCTCGGCTCTCGTAGGACTCGCGGTCGCATCCCTTCGTCATGACCTTCCACGCCGCGGGCTTGGGCTTACGCACGCACTGACGATCGTCGGTCTGTCCGCGGGGCTTCTATTGGCCGTTGCCGGTTTGGTGCCGTCGTTGTGGCATGGGGCGTGGGCCCCGGGCGAAGGCGGGACGACCGCGGATGCCCGCACGGTGTCGCAGATCGATTCCGTCCTGGGCGCTGCCGGACAGCAAGCGGGACAGTTCAGGGCACTGTGGATCGGGTCCAAGTGGCTTCCGGAGCAGCCCACCCCCACCCGATTCGTCCCCAACGACTTCTTCCTCACCGGTCCGAGCGGTCAAGAGCTCTCCGACCTGTTCGCGGGCGATCAGGGTGTCGGAGATGAGGCCTTCGATCGGATCGTCTCTTCGATCGAAACCGGAACGACCGACCGAGGCGGCAGCCTTCTGTCTGCGTTCAACGTGGCATACGTAGTCGTGCAACCCGGTCGGGGAGCGGCCCCGTGGCTGGCGCAAAGAGATCTCACGCTGACGCGCAGCGCATCCTCGTTCTATCTGTTCCAGATCGATTCCCCCATCGCACGAGCGGGCGTGTACAACGAGCTCCCGTCATACGTGACTGCGATCGCACAGAACAAGCCGGATATCACGTCGGACACGGCCGGCATCGAGCGCAAGGTTGCCGATCAGCAGAGCGCATCGGCTTACATCGAGAAGAGCGTGACGGGCCCGGGATATGTGTTTTTGGCAGAACAGCGATCGAGCGGCTGGGAGGCTTCGGTCGGAGACGAGCCGCTGCACCGCGCCGACGGTGGATGGGGCAACGCGTTCGCGATCCCCAAGGGCGCGCGCGGGGACCTTTTCTTGCGGTATGGAAGACGAACCGCATCACTTCTTCTCATCATCGTCATCACACTCGCGTGGATCGTCGTGATCGGAGCCGCGTTCTCACGTAGAAGCCGTCCCGAGAGGACAACGGCATGATCCAGCGACAAGAACTAGTGATCGCCGTAACCCTCGCGGTGCTGGTCGGTCTTGGGGCGATCCTCGATCTCCGCGGGACACCGGCACCTGCGCAAGCATCGATACCGTCGCCTTTGTTCGTCGCGCGTGCTGATTTCTGTCCGCCTTCGCTCGCAGACGCATCCGGCGAGCGATCGCTGGCGGTCCAGACATTCGATCCGGGGGCTTCCGCGATGGTCGGCATCGAACCGCGATCGCCATCGCGCAGCAACCTTGGGGCCGGTCACCTGCTCTTCAAGAAAGAGCTCGGCCGGCAGCCGGTAAACGTCGTCGGTTACGACGCGGCGGTTGGGGCTGCGCAATTGATGTCTTTCACCTCACCCGTGGCGGGGGCCGCGGCCATGCCGTGCACGGAGCAAGCATCGGCGAACTGGTATCTCCCGGCCGGGTCGAGCGCGCTCGGCTACGACGAAAGACTGCTTCTGTACAACCCGTTCCCGGATGAAGCGGTGGTTCGGGTGTCGTTCTTGACCGCTTCCGGTTTGCGAGCCAAGGCGAATCTTGCAGACAAGCCGGTTCCACCGCGCGGCGCGACCACGATCAAGCTCAACAAGTTCATCCTGACTCAGTCGACCTTGGGGGTTCAGGTCGAGGCGATCCGCGGACGACTCGTGGCGTGGAACGTCATGTTCGCCAAGCCCAAGGGGCGACCGGCCGGAGTGCAAGGCACGATCGGGGCTCCGGCCCCAGCAGCGCGGTGGTATTTCCCCGACGGCGGAGTCGGTAAGGGGCTCGACGAGACCCTGACGATCGTCAACCCAAACCATCGCGAGGCTCGGGTCACCGTGAGTCTCATCGGAAACCGAGAGATCGTTCAACCTCCGAAGCTGGTGAACATAGCGGTGCCCCCCGACGGGGCCCATCTGGTGTCTTTGCCGCATGCATTGAAGGCGCGGCAATCCAACGTCGGCGGTCTCGGGGCAATCGTTCAGAGCTCGAATGGAGTCCCGATCGCGGTTGCCCGGACGATGACCTACGACACCGCCACCGCGTCGGGCCGTAGCTCGGAGCTGGGGGCCACCGTCATGTCCGAGCATCTGTTCGTCGCTCCGGCCGTGTCGGCTCCAACTACCGACAACATCGTTTTGATGAACGTGAGCCCGGACGACGCAACGGTGTCGATAGCGTTGACGCGCGCCGGCGGATCTCCGTTACACCCGTCGGCCCTCACCTCCGTGGAGCTGGCGAGTGGATCGCGCGTCAAGATCCCCATCGGAAAGTTTACGAAAGGGACCCCGATGGGTGCACTGATCAGCTCTTCTGCACCGATAGTCGCCGAGCGGCTGTCTTACTCGAGAGCCTCGGGTGACGTGGCGTCCGTCATGGGCATCGGCGCGCCGCAACCTTCGAGCGGCGTGACGCCGTCACCTCAGCAATCACGTTAGGCCGATTGAGCCTCCGCGGTGATCGCGGTCTCGTGATGACGTAAGGCTGCAGCTGCAAGAGCACCAAACAGCTTCGCTTGGATCGGGTCGACGGCGGCCATCGCCTCGGGATGCCATTGAACCCCGATGACCCACGTCCGCTCCGTGTGCTCGACGGCTTCGAGCACCCCGTCCTCGGCCCATCCGACCGGTTCGAGGTTGGTCGCAACGTCGTCCAGACCTTGGTGGTGGTGTGAGTTCACCTCGATCGACCGCGTCCCGAAGATGCTCGCCAGCTTGGACCCTTCCTTCAGCGTCACGGAATGGACCGGGTCGGAGCGCGGCGCATCGCGGTCGTGATCGAGCTTGGCCGGATCGTCGACGAGGTGCTGGATCAACGTGCCGCCGAGATGGACGTTCAAGAGTTGCATGCCCTTGCATATAGCCAAGACGGGCAGGTCCTCCGAGAGCGCCCGCTTCAGAAGCGTCATTTCGAAGTGATCCCGCCGGTGGCTGACTTTGTGGGTCCGAGGGTGACGGGGGCGCCCGTACAGCTGCGGATCGATGTCCCCGCCGCCGGGCAGGAGGAGAGCCGCTGCT
Organism: Actinomycetota bacterium; assembly: GCA_034665605.1. Lineage (GTDB taxonomy): Bacteria > Actinomycetota > CADDZG01 > CADDZG01 > WHSQ01 > JALZGD01. The sequence continues at coordinate 2,996 of JAXDJM010000222.1, forward strand.
CCGTCGAGGACCGACGCGTCGTCGGGGTCCAGGTTGAGGGCGAAGTCCGTTCCCTCGGGGACGATCTCGTCGGGAGGCAGGTCGAACGTCAAGAGCGCACGAGCGTGGAGCCCGGCAGATTCAACGGCATGAACGTATGGGATGGGCAGGCGTCCTTGGCCCGAGCGCCACTGACCTACGACGGCGACCCACGGCCCGCTCGGCGTGATATCCAGTTCCGATCAGCTCCTTTTCCGACATCACATCGATTGGAGTCGACGTGACCGATGGTATGCGCTTCGAGACACGGGCAATCCATTCCGGCCAGGATCCAGATCCCGCGACCGGTGCTGCGGTGGTACCTATCTATCAAACATCGACTTTCGTCCAGGATGCGGTAGGCGCGCCGCGCGGATTCGAGTATTCCAGGACGGACAATCCGACGCGTCACGCGCTCGAGACTTGCATGGCCGCCCTGGACGATTGCTCCGACGGCATCTCGTTCGGTTCGGGCATGGCTGCGCTCGCCACCCTGGCGATGACTCTGCGGAGCGGTCAGCGCGTTCTGATCCCCGACGATGTCTACGGTGGGACCTACCGCTTGTTCGACAAGGTATTCGCCGGCCTGGGCGTCGAATACCAAGCCGTCGACATGACCAATGCCGGCGAGATCGAG
>JAXDJM010000223.1:0-6003 GCA_034665605.1 Actinomycetota bacterium
CACGTAACCGCGACCGGATCGACGATGGGCCGGGCCATCCTGGACGCGTGGGACGAGCAGTCTGTCTTTTTCAAACGTGTGGCTCCGGTTGCGGAGGTAGCTCGGCTGGAAGCGATGTTCGAGGGAACTGCGGTCGCCGCGGTCTAAGAACCCCGCGTATCTGATCCGGCGACCTTGTTAGCCCCCACCGCCAGGTCCATGATGAGAAGACAGCCGATTGAGAGGAGCCAGGAATGGCCAAGTACCTGCTGGAAGCGTCATACACGGCCGCCGGTATGGCCGGAGTCTTGAAGGAAGGCGGCACCAGCCGTCGCAATGTCGTCGAAAAGCTGATCCAGAACCTGGGCGGAACGTTGGAGTCGTTCGACTTCGCGTTCGGCGACAACGACATCTACATCGTGCCACATTCCCGTCGAACGTGGACGCGGCCGCCGTTGCGATGAACGTCGGCGCTGCGGGAGCCGCGACCTTGAAGACGAATGTGCTCCTTAGCCCAGAGGAGATCGACCAGGCAACCGAGAAGACGGTCGAGTACCGCGCGCCCGGAAAATAGCTAAGTGTGCTCGGCGAGTGCCCGCTCGCCGAGCACTTCACCGGGCACTTGAAACAAGATGTGATCTGTTGTTCAGCGCCGCAAGACCATGGCTCGAGCCTGTCAATCCGGTAGATGCACGCCTATCGAGCGAAGGCGCTTGCGCAACTGCTCCAAGGCCCAGGTTCTTGATTCGGTCGGGCCGTACGGAAGCCCATTGAAGTAGGTCTCGTCTCCCCGTGGTCCGTCGAAGGCGGCGCCGGCGGCCGGTAATGCGTGATCCACGGCCTCTGCAATCACGGCTCCTACGTCCGCATCTCGCGCCACCGTGTCCCTAAGGAAGCCGGCGGCGAACTCGACATGACGCGCTCCGTCCCGCGCTACCGCTCCACATCCTTCACTGAACCCGGGTAGAGCCGCGTGCGAGCTCAGATGACCGAGAAGAAACTTCTGCAGCGTCAGGATGACTGTGCCTTCGATCACGATGTGGAAGAGGACGATCCCCGCAACGAAGTCGTCGATGCCGTCCGTGTCGCCACGGAGCCGTTCCGAGACGTCGGGCAGCATCTCGTACAGGAGTGATCGACTTCCGTCGTTGAGGTTCGAGAACCGGTCGCCGGTGGGGTCCCCAACTTCGATGACCTCGCGTTGCACGCGATCGAAGAACACGACGTGGCGAGCATGATCGACGAGCTGCGTCGTCAAGAACACGTGTTGCTCTTCTGTGGGGGCCGCGTCCACGAACCGGACCAGAGAAGAAGCAGCCACTTCGGAGAAGGAGTAGAAGAGACCCACGCTCTCCGCCAGCACCCGGCGATCCTGGTCCGTGAGCATGTCAACCCACTGGCGCCGGTCTTCGGTTAGATCGATCGCAGACGCGGACCAGTGCTCCTGCTCCCACCGGTAATACAGCGCGCGGTAGTCGGTCGCCGGTGATGGGGAGGTGTCGACCGCGCCGGTGGCTGACATATCGCCGTCGATGTTAGGGGGTTCTTAGAGGACGTGCGACAGAAACTCTTTCGTCCGTTCGTCCTTCGGTGAGGAGAAGATCTCTTTGGGGTCGCCGTCCTCGACGATGCGGCCCTCGTCCATGAACAACAGCCGAGTTCCCACCTCGCGGGCAAACCCCATCTCGTGAGTAACGACGACCATCGTCATGCCCTCGTCGGCCAGCTTGCGCATGGTGTCAAGCACCTCTTTCACCAGCTCGGGGTCGAGCGCCGACGTGACCTCGTCGAAGAGCAGGAGTTTGGGCCGCATAGCGAGAGCACGGGCTATCGCGACGCGCTGCTGCTGACCACCCGATAACTGACCGGGATGCGCAGTGGCCTTGTTGCTAAGTCCCACCGATGCGAGTTGCTCCAGCGCCCGCTCCTTTGCGTCGGAAGGCGACATCTTGAGGACCTTCTCGAGCGCGATCGTGATGTTCTGCAGCACGGTCTTGTGTGGAAAGAGGTTGTAGCTCTGGAAGACGATACCGATGTGGGTGCGAACCTCGTTCACGTTCGTCCTGATGTCGGAGATCTCTCGACCCTCGAAGAAGACGCGGCCCTGCGTGGGCTCTTCCAGCAGATTGATCGTGCGAAGAAGGGTCGACTTGCCCGAGCCGGAGCGCCCGATTATCACGAGCACCTTTCCGCCTTCGATAGAGATATCGATGCCCCGCAAGACGTGATTTCCGCCGAACCACTTGTGAATGTCTTCCAGACGAACCAATTCATCGGTGCCGTTCACAGCCCAACCACCCCGGTTAGCCCACTACGGAGCCTCTCTTCGACAGAGTTGACGCCCCGGATGAGCGGGAGAGTGATCGCCAGATAGCCGACGGCGACGGCGACGAAGAACGTGGCGTTGAACGAGCTCGAGTACCCATCTTGACCGACCGAGAACAGGTCCCTCTGCGCGACCGTCAAGCCCAGCACGACGATCAACGACGTGTCCTTGATCAAGATCACGAACTCGTTCAGCAACGGCGGGATGACGCGACGGACCGCTTGCGGCACGATCGCGTAGCGCATCGCTTGGAGATAGGTCATCCCCAGGGAGCGGGCGGCTTCCATCTGGCCGTGCTCGATCGACTGGATGCCGGCTCGGAACACCTCCGCCGAGTACGCACCCATGTTCAGACTGAAGACGATCAGGGCCGTTTGGAACGCGCTGAAGTTCAGTCTCAAACCGAGAGCGAATCCGAAATAGAAGACCGAAAGCTGCCAGATGAGTGGCGTGCCGCGGAAGAAGTTGATGTAGCCGCGCGCCGGGGCCCGGACGACCTTGTGCTTCGACAACGTGAGCATCGCCAGGACGAGGCCGAGAACGATGCCCCCGATCTCTCCTCCAAACGCGAGAACGATCGTGTTCCGCATCCCGGTAAGGAATGCGCCGAGCTCGCCGTGCAAGACCTGGAAATTGAAGAAGTTGCGAGCGAACGTCGTCAGCTCGCCCGAGCGGAACCACACCAGGACCACCGCGACCGTGATGCCGTGTACCCCGAAGAAAGCTCCCGAAAGGGCTTGGTTGCGTTGCCGCTTCGTCGGCATGCGTCGATAGATCGAGAAACCCGACACGATCGCGACGATGCCGAGTACGACGGCGAGAACGATCAGGGTCGTCTCCGCCCCGGAGTTGAACCCGGAGACGATGTGGCACAGCCCGCGCGCCCCTTCGACGGGCGCGAACGTTATGCGCGTCCCGGTGACGACCTGACGCCCCAGACCCCCGGCGAGACATTCCTGAGTGATGCCCCCGCCGAAGAGCGCGTACAGGACCTGGATGACGACCGAGCCAACGCAGACGACTGCTAAAGAGGCGATCCCGACTCCGAGGACCGACATCGGCAACGGGGCACTCGGCCCCCGCGTATCGGGAGGGGTCTCGGTATCGCCCACGTGCGCTTCTGCGGTTGCCATAGTTACTTCGTCCGTGTGCCGGCGCGAAACCGGGCTCTGTTAACCCTGAGGCTGGTACTCGGGAGGCACCGGGAGCTTTGGGAAGTACTTCTGAAAGATCGTCTGGTAAGTCCCGTCATCGATGACCTGCTTGAGGGCCACATTGACGGCAACCGTTAGCTGCGCGTTATCGGGCGAGAACGCAAGGCCGTAGTGCTCGCCGGTGTCGATCGGCTCGACAACCTTGAGAGAAGTCCTGTTGGCTACCTCGGACTCAGATGAAGGCTCGTCGTTGATGACGCCGGTGACGTTGCCGGCTTCCAGATCGGTGAACGCGTCGGGAGCATTCGTGAAGCTCTTGATCTGTACGCCCTTGGAGGCGAGATTGTCCTGCGCCCACTTGGCACCGGTCGTGCCCTTCTGAACGCCGACGATGTCGCCCGATTTCAGGTCGTCGGTCGTCGCAATGTCCGGCGTCTGTTGCGTGTTGACGGTAAGGGACTGCCGGGCGTTGTAATAGGGATCGGAGAAGTTCACGACTTTTTGGCGTTCGGGTGTGATCGTCGACGCGGCAGCGACCATGTCGAACTTGTTCGCGGCCACCGCGGTGAAGATCGTGTTGAAGTTCGCCTTGACCCACACGACCTTCAGATTCAGCTTCTGAGCGATGGCATCGGTGATCTCGATGTCGAATCCGGTCGGTTGATTCGAGCCTTTCTCGAAGAATTCGAATGGCTTGTAGTCGAGACACGAGCCCACGTGAAGCTCGCCGGTAGCGATCGTCGTGAACTGAGGGCTCGGCTGGTTGCTCCCGAGGCCGTTACCGCTCTGTGAGGAGTCGTGGTTGTTGCCGCAAGCTGCCAATGTCAGTGCCGACAGCACAACCGCTACCAGAAACGCTTTCGCCCTTCTTGTTCTCATCCCATCCCTCCGCAGTCTGCCCGTCGCATCGGGGCCGGGGCAAGTCTAGTGACGAGGATCACTCCTCGCCAAGGTATGCCTTTCTGACCTGGTCGTTGCCGAGCAATTTATCGGCGTCGTCCTTGAGCGCGATCTCGCCGGTCTCGATCACGTATCCGCGATTTGCCGCCTGGAGCGCCATCTGCGCGTTCTGCTCGATCAACAGGACCGGGGTCCCTTGGGAGTTGATCTCTTTGATGACGTCAAAGACCCGCTCGACGACCTGGGGCGCCAGTCCCATCGAAGGCTCGTCGAGCATCAACAACTTGGGCTTCGCCATGAGGGCTCGACCGATGGCAAGCATCTGCTGCTCGCCTCCCGAGAGCGTGCCGCCGGCCTGCTTGCGGCGTTCCTTGAGAACCGGGAACAACTCGAAGACGTGTTCGACGTCGGCCAAGATCTCCTTGCGCGCGCTCTTCGGTCGTTGGAAAGCCCCCATCGAGAGGTTCTCGGCCACACTCATGTTGGGGAAGATGTGTCTGCCCTCGGGCACTTGCACGATGCCACGGGCCACCACGTCGTGGCTGCGGAGCCCGTTGATCTTTTCGCCCTTGAAGAGGACCTCACCCTCGGAGGGTGGGTGAACCATCGAGATCGCGCGCAGTGTGGTCGTCTTACCGGCGCCGTTTCCCCCGATGAGCGTGACGACCTCGCCCTCTTCGACAACGAGGTCGATCCCGCGCACAGCCTCGATCACGCCGTAACGAACGTGCATGTTCTTGAGCTCCAACAGTGGAGTTGCCATCACTGCTCTCCCGCGCCGTTACTGGAAGACCCCGGGTCGGTCTCCTTCTTCTGAGAAGAGCCCAGGTACGCCTCGATAACCCGCGGGTCGTTCTGCACGTCCTCGGGGCGGCCGTCGGCGATCTTCTCACCGTGATCCAGGACGGCCACGCGATCCGAAAGTCCCATCACCACGCGCATGTCGTGCTCGATGAGCAGAACGGTCGTACCGGCATCTCTGATCTTGCGGACGAGGTCCCTGAGGCCGTTCTTCTCGGCAGGGTTCATCCCCGCCGCGGGCTCGTCGAGCAGGAGCAGCTGTGGGCCCGTGCCCAACGCGCGAGCGATCTCGAGGCGCCGCTGGTCTCCGTAAGAAAGGTTCTTGGCCAGTTCGTTGGCGAACCGCTTGATCCCGCAATATTCGAGCAGCTCGAGTGCACGTTCTTCACCCGACTTCTCCTCACGGTGATAGCGGGGTGAATGGAACAGCGCCCCGGGCACGCTCGTCTTGTGGCGGGCATCGACCCCGATCAGCACGTTCTCGAGCGCAGTCATGTTGGCGAAAAGGCGGATCTGCTGGAACGTGCGACAGATCCCGACCTCGACGATCTGATCTGGTCTCTTTCCCGTGATGGATTGACCCGCGAACAGCACGGCTCCTTCGGTTGGATCGTAGACACCGGTGATGCAATTGAAGAGCGTCGTTTTACCCGCGCCGTTGGGGCCGATAAGTCCGAAGATCTCACCTTGCTCGATCGTGATCTCGATGTCGTTCAGGGCGCGCAAGCCGCCAAACTGCATCGCGACGTTGTCGATCTTTAGCAGATCCGTCATTCGTCCGACGCTCCCGGGGTCTGGTTCTTCCGGACGTCCGACAGATCCTCTTCCGCCGCAGTGCTCGCG
>JAXDJM010000224.1:0-4411 GCA_034665605.1 Actinomycetota bacterium
CCCCGAACGCGTAGCGGCCCCCGGTTGTCCCGGGGGCCGCGCTTGATGCCTGTTTTAGTCGCCGCTTAGGCGATCCGGACGTTCGCCGCCTGCTTGCCCTTCGGTCCCTCCGTTACGTCGAACTCGACCGCCTGACCCTCTTCCAGAGACTTGTAGCCTTCGCTCTGGATCGCCGAGAAGTGCACGAACACGTCCTCACCATCCGATTGAGAGATGAAGCCGTAGCCCTTCTCGTTACTGAACCACTTGACCGTACCTTCAGCCACTACTCCACTTCCTTTCTGCGCGAAGGCTGGCAGCCGTAATCACTGCTCCGGACACCCCCGCCTTGTAACGCCGGGAAAAGTATCACAGGCGCCTGAGGGCATCCCCGGTTGTCAGGGGACGATCTTGGTGACCGGAATCTCGACGATGTCTTCGGCGCCGAGCGCCTTGAGACGTGGGATCAGGATGTTGATCGTGCTCTTCGAAACGATGGTTTCGATCGCGTAGTAGCCGTCTTCGGCCAGCTCGGAAACGGTGGGGGCCCTCATCGCGGGAAGGGCCGCCACGACCTCGGAAAGAGACTCTTTACGAACGTTCAGCTTGACGAGGACGCGCCCTCGGGCCGTGATCGCACCGCTCAAAAGGATCGTCAGTTCGTCGATCGCCTGTCTCTTTGCCGGATCCGAATAAGACGCGTGGTTGGCGATGAGGTGAGTGCGAGATTCCATGACGACGTCGACGATCTCCATCCCGTTCTTGCGCAGTGTCGAGCCCGTCTCCGTCAGGTCGACGATCGCGTCGACGATCTCGGGAACCTTCGCCTCGGTGGCGCCGTAGGACAAGAAAATCTTCACCGGAATCCCAAGACGTTCGAAATAAGCCCGGGTGATGTTGGGCAACTCGGTAGAGATGCGCGAGTCCGGCTTTATCTGCTCCGGCGAGGTGATGCCGGCATCGCGCGGGGCGGCCAAGACCACCTTCACCGGTCTGTCCGTCTGCTTGGAGTACGCGAGGGGCGCGACCTTTACGACGTCGGCGCCCGTTTCCGCGATCCAGTCCTCCCCCGTCACCCCTATGTCGAAGAAACCGTCCTCGACGTAAGTGGGGATCTCCTGTGGTCGGAGGACCGCTACGGATGCGATCCGCGGATCGTCGATCGAGCCCCGGTCATCACGATCGGACCCGCGCGAGACCCTCAGGTCTGCGGCTTCGAACAACTCGAAGGTGGCGCGTTCGAGCGATCCCTTGGGGAGGACGAGTTTGAGCATCGACGATCAGATCTCGGGAAGTGACTTCGGAAGCGACGCGAAAAGATTGGCCATCTCCAGCGCAGCCATCGCCGCTTCGAATCCCTTGTTCCCCAACTTGCCTCCGGCACGATCGGCTGCTTGCTGCACGTTCTCGGTGGTGAGCACGCCGAACGTCACGGGGATGTCGTACTCGAGCGCAAGCCCGCCGACACCTCTTGCCGCGTGACCGGCGACGTACTCGAAGTGGGCCGTCTCGCCGCGGATCACCGCGCCGACCGTGACGATGGCGTCCACCTCTTTGGACGCCGCGAGACGGCGGACGGCGGCCGGAAGCTCGAACGCGCCGGGCACCCAAACCGTCGTGATGTCTTGTTCGGATACACCATGACGGCGCAGACAGTCGAGCGCGCCCTCCAAGAGCGATCGTGCGATCGTCTCGTTGAACCGGCTGGCCACAACCGCAACACGCAGATTGCGTCCGTCGTAACTGCCCTCATAGATGCGCGTCATCTTGTCGGCTCGCCTTCTTGTTCGGGGGTCTGTGCGGTTGCGTCCAGTGCCGGATCGTCACCTTCACCCATGGTGTCGGCGAGCGTATCCAACAGGTGGCCGAGCTTCTCACGTTTGGTCTGGAGGTATCTCAGGTTCTCGGGATTGGGCGCGATGTCGAGCGGCACGCGCTCCGCGATCTCGAGACCGTAACCCTCCAAGCCGGCGCGCTTGGTGGGGTTGTTGGTCAGCAGCCGCATCGTCGACACCCCGAGGTCCACGAGAATCTGGGCGCCGACGCCGTAGTCACGTGAGTCCGGCGAGAAGCCAAGCTCTAGGTTCGCTTCAACCGTATCGAGGCCCTCGTCTTGGAGCGCATACGCATCCAGCTTGTGACGAAGGCCTATGCCGCGGCCCTCGTGTCCCCGGATGTAGACGATGACACCTTCGCCTTCGGCGTCTATCAGCCGCATCGCTTGAGCCAGTTGCGCGCCGCAGTCGCAGCGGATGCTACCCAAGACGTCGCCGGTGAAGCATTCGGAGTGAACGCGGACCAAGACGTTCTCTTTACCGGCGGGCTCGCCCTTCACCAGCGCAACGTGCATGCGTCCATCGTGGGACTCGTAGGCGACGGCCTTGAAGGTGCCGGATGCCGTCGGTATACGAGCCTCGGTCGTTCGGCTTACGAGTTTCTCCCACCGGCGTCGATACGCGATCAGGTCGGCGATCGAGATGATGAGCAATCCATGCTCCTCGGCGAAGCGCTCCAGATCCGGAAGCCGTGCCATCGTGCCGTCCTGATTGACGACTTCACACAGCGTCCCTGCCGGAGATAGTCCTGCGAGACGCGCGAGATCGACAGATGCCTCAGTGTGCCCCGCGCGACGGAGCACGCCGCCTTCGACGTAGCGAAGCGGAAACACGTGTCCCGGTCTGCGAAAGTCCAGAGGTGCTGCGTCGGGATCGACCAACCGAGTCACCGTCGTCGCGCGGTCCTCGGCGGATATCCCCGTCGAGGTCCCGTCGCGCGCGTCGACGCTGACGGTGAACGCGGTGCCCATAGCCTCTGAGTTCTCGGGGGCCATGAGCGGAAGATGAAGCTCCTTCAGGCGCTCGGCCTCCATAGGGACGCAGATGATCCCGGAGCAATAGCGCACCATGAAGTTGATGTGCTCGGGAGTTACCTTCTCGGCCGCAACGATGATGTCGCCCTCGTTCTCGCGATCCTCGTCGTCGACGACGATGATCATGCGGCCCTGCGCGACCTCCTCGATCGCTTGCTCGATCGTTGCAAGACTCATGTGATCCGCTCCTTGTTCGAGACTCGCGTTCCATTTACGAATCGGCTGACGTACTTCGCGATGAGGTCTATCTCGATGTTGACGAGGGTTCCGGGCTTCGCCGATCCCAGTGTCGTTGCGTCGAGGGTGTGCGGTATCAGCGCTACCTGGAAGCTGGTGGTGCCGACCTCGACGATCGTCAAAGAAACCCCGTCTAGAGCAACCGAGCCCTTCTCGATCAAGTAACCGAGAAGATCGGCAGGGGCACTCAGCCACATCCGACGCGCATCGCCATCTTCCTCGACACGCAGAACGGTTCCCATCCCGTCGACGTGTCCCTGCACGATGTGGCCACCCAGACGATCCGACGGCCTCATCGGAAGCTCCAGATTTACGCGTTGACCCTTACGCATGTCCGACAACGTCGACCGTGCTGTGGTCTCGGACATGATCTCGGTCGTGAAGCGGCGGTGATGCGCCGACGTTGCCGTGAGGCAAACGCCGTTGACGGCGATGGAATCCCCCGGCTCGAGTTTGCGCGCCACCGACGTCTCTATCTCTACCTCGGTGATGCCACGACGCGTCCGAGCCCTCTTGACGAGGCCTTGATCGATGACTATGCCGGTGAACATCAGGCGCGCTCCAGAACGATCATGACGTCATCGTCGAAACGCCGGACTTCACAGGTGCGCCATCGCCGGGCGTCACCCATCGACGTCACGCCGATCGAAGAGATGTGCGGCCCATCGCCCACGAGCACGGGCCCGTAGTACAGCTCGAGGCGATCGACGAGATCGTCGCGGAGCAAAGACGTCGCGAGACGGGCACCGCCCTCGCAGTAGACCTCGGTGATGGATCGCCTGCCGAGCTCGGCGATCACTGCACTCAGATCGACACCGCCCGCAACAGCATCCAGAACGACGACCTCCGCGCCGGCCTCCTTCCAGGCAACCTGGCGCTCGCCGGCAGCTAGAGCCGTTGTCGCGACGAGCACCGGTGCGACGTCTGGATCGAAGATCGCGGCCCCTTCGGAAACGCGACCGCGCGCATCCACGATGACGCGCAGTGGCTGGCGGGCTGCTTCGATCGCCCTCACCGTGAGCTCGGGATCGTCGGCGAGCACGGTTCCTGCCCCGACGAGAACCGCACCCGCTTCCTGGCGTCTTGCATGCACGTGGGCACGCGCCGACTCGCCGGTTATCCACCGCGCGGAGCCGTCTGCCGCGCCGAGTCGGCCGTCGAGGGTCAACGCAAGCTTCAGAGTGATCAGGGGCCTGCCGGTGCGGCACGCATGAAAGAACGCAACGTTCTGAGCTCGAGCCTCGTCGGACAGCACCCCCGTGACGAGCTCGATCCCATGCTCTCGCAGATGGGCAAAGCCACGGCCGGAAACTCGGTGATCGGGAT
>JAXDJM010000225.1:0-10739 GCA_034665605.1 Actinomycetota bacterium
TTCGGCATCGCGGCGATCGACGCGATCGACGACCAGGACTTCGGAAAGATGGTTGCGCTGCAGGGGACGAGGATCGTGCGCGTGCCTCTGAGTGAGGCCGTCGGGCAACTGAAGACACTGGATCCAGACCTCTACGCGACGGCAGAAGTTTTCTTCGGCTGATACCGAGGCCCGACGGCTGCGCGCCGGGCATCTCTCGCGAACCCGCTCCGCCGTCTTCGTGAGAGTGCGCGGCACGTAGTCTTGGGTGATGCCCGAGCTGATCGATCTTCGATCCGACACCGTTACGAAGCCAACCCCCGAGATGCGGCGCGCCATGGCCGCTGCGGAGGTCGGAGACGACGTCTTTGGAGATGACCCGACGGTCAACGCACTTCAAGAGCACGCGGCCGGACTGCTCGGCAAGGAAGCTGGACTGTTCGTGCCGACGGGCTCGATGGGCAACCAGGTATCCCTCGGAAGCCTCGCGCGACCGGGAGACGAGATCGTGTGCGAAGCCGGTGCTCACTTCCTCCACTACGAAGGAGGATCCGTGGCGGCGCATCTTGGATTGATGATGCGTCCGCTTCCTGGGGACGCCGGCGTTATCACCGCGGACCAGGTTGGTGCTGCGGCGCGACCCGGAAGCGAGCACAACCCTCGTACAGCCGTCGTCGCGATCGAGAACACTCATAACTCCGCAGGCGGGCGGATCTTCCCGCTGGATGAAGCGCGCGCGATCTCAAAGGTCTGTGAGGAGCTGGATGTAGCAGTTCACCTCGACGGCGCGCGGATCTTCAATGCGTCGGCTGCAACCGGTATCGCCGCGTCCGAATGGGCAGCGTGCGCAGACACGATCACGTTTTGTTTCTCGAAAGGGCTCGGAGCGCCGATCGGGTCGATGGTGTGCTCCACAGCCGACGTGATCGCAGATGCCCGCAAGCTGAGGAAGCGACTCGGCGGAGGCATGCGCCAGGTCGGAGTGATCGCCGCCGCGGCTCGCGTGGCTTTGGATACCGGCGTCGACCGTCTCGCGGACGACCACGCCAACGCTCGAAAGCTCGCACGGGGGCTGGCGGAATTGAACGAGTCGGCCGTGGAGCTTGACTCGGTCGAGACCAACATGGTCTATCTGAACCTGACGCCGTTCGCCAAGACGGGCCCTCAGGTGGCCGACGAGCTTCTGGTTGAAGGGGTCCTCACCCTTGGGATGGCGCCCGACCTGATGCGTCTCGTGACCCACCGGGACGTATCGGAAACAGACATCGACCGAGCTCTCGAGGCCTTCGGAAAGGTCCTAAAGGCCTAGCGGGGCGTTTCGGAGTCGCTGCAGTGGGAACCCTTCTAAGGTGGTCATCACGTTCAATCTGTGCCTGCCGCGTGACGAGCTAAGCGTCCCGGTCGTCCGCCACCTCTGTCGCGACGCCCTCATCGAGCTTGGAGTCCGAGATCACTGCGTCTCCGACGTCGAGCTTGCGGTGACCGAAGCGTGCACAAACGTGGTCCGCCACGCTGCCGGAACCCACGATGTCTATGAGGTCGCGGTCGTGATGGATCCACCGACCTGCTCGATCAAGATCACCGACTTGGGAATCGGAGTCGATCAGGGTGATCTCTCTCGCGAGGCTGCGGCCCACGACGAGGGGGGCCGCGGGATCTTCTTGATGCGCGCGCTCGTCGACGACCTTCAGTTCGTATCCAAGCCCGAGCAGGGCACGCTCGTGAAGCTCGAGAAGAAGCTTTCGTTCGTCGAAGGAGCTATCGCCGCGCGGTTGACGACCGCGTCGAGCTAACACACGCCACCTCGTATCCACTTCTCGGAAATGGTGCTCTATCATCGATCGCACGCGGGAGCCGTGATGGCTGAGAGGGCGGGTGACTCCGCCGACCGCTAGAACCTGATCCGGATCATGCCGGCGCAGGGAGCAGATCGGCCGATCTCTTCGAGGAGGGCCTCATCCATAGATCGTTCGACGTGGTCGTCGCGGGGGGCGGCGTGATCGGAACGGCGATCGCGTGGCGCTGCGCGCGTCGCGGGTTGTCGGTAGTGGTTGTCGACGACAATCCTGGTCGCGGCGCGTCGTGGGCCGCAGCCGGTTTGCTGGCGCCGATCACCGAAGCGCATTACGGAGAGGAGGTCCTGCTCCGGCTCAACGTGGAGTCGGCCGCGATGTATCCGGTCTTCGTCGACGAACTGACCGAAGAGACCGGGCAGGCAACCGGATATGCGCGGTGCGGAACGCTACTCGTCGCCAGGGACTCGGATGAAGTTGTAGCTCTTGAAGATGTGTTTGCCTACCAGCAGCGCCTTGGGTTGACCGCTAGGAAGGTGCGCGCATCGGAGTGCCGTTCGATCGAACCAGCGCTGTCTCCCGGGATACGAGGTGGGATCGTGGTCGAAAGCGACCACCAGATCGACAATCGAGCACTCGTCGGCGCGCTCCAAGCTGCTTGTGAGAGACATGGGGTCACGATCGAAGACGCGGTCGTCACGGCCGTCAACGTTTCGGGTGATCGTGCGGACGGCGTGACGTTGTCGTCGGGCGAGCGGGTTATCGCCGGGGCGGTCGTTATAGCGGCCGGCTCGCGTAGCGCCGAGATCGACGGCGTGCCGGCTCCTGAGTTCCCACTGAGACCCGTGAAAGGTCAACTGTTGCACTTGAAGGCTTCGGAGGCGTCGGCCATCGTCACTCACAACGTGCGCGGTTTCGATTGCTACGTTCTAGATCGCGGAGATGGTCGGGTCGTGCTCGGTGGCACCGTCGAGGAGCGGGGATACGACGATCGGATCACGGTTGCCGCGGTGCACGACCTGTTGCGGGATGGCTACGAGCTCTTGCCCGGGCTCTACGACTACGAGCTTGCCGAGATCGCAGTGGGGTTCCGTCCGGGAACCCCCGACAACGCTCCCATCCTCGGTGAAACGTCCGTCGCCGGGCTCGTGGCGGCCACCGGCCATTACCGGAATGGGTTCCTATTGGCTCCGGTTACGGCAACATCGATCGAGCAACTGATCGCCGACGGAACGACGGACGAGCGGATCGCTCCGTTCGCACCGTCGCGATTCGTGCGAGAGGTGGCTCGGTCGTGACGATCGTCGTGAACGGAGATACAACCGAGATCGATGCGCGGCAAACCTTGGATGTGGTCGTGGCGACCATCGTGTCGGACAAGCGAGGTGTCGCTGCCGCCGTAAACGGCGAGGTCGTCCCGCGTACTCAGTGGGACGTAACTCGGCTGTCGCCGGGTGACCGGATCGAGGTCTTGTCCGCGATCGGAGGGGGATGAGGGTGGACGATCCTCTGGTCATAGCGGGGGAGAGCCTCGCGTCGCGGCTCATCATGGGAACCGGGGGCGCATCGAGTCTCGAGGCTCTCGAGCGCGCGGTGGTCACGTCGGGCGCCGACCTAGCGACGGTCGCGTTGCGCCGAGTCGATCCAAGCGCGCGCGGGTCGATCGTCGACGTGCTCGACCGGGCTGGGTGCAGGCTTCTTCCCAACACTGCCGGCTGCTTCACGGCGCGCGACGCGATCCTCACCGCCCGCTTGGCGCGGGAAGCCTTTGCCACGGATTGGATCAAGCTCGAGGTGATCGGCGACGACCGCACGTTGCTGCCGGATCCTGTTGCGCTCGTTGAGGCCGCCGAGACTCTCGTAGACGAAGGGTTCGTAGTTCTGGCGTATACCAACGACGATCCGATCACCGCCCGACGGCTCGAGGATGCGGGCTGCGCCGCGATCATGCCGCTCGGTTCTCCGATCGGCAGCGGTATGGGCATCCGCAACCCGTACAACATCTCGATCATCGTCGAACGTTCGTCGGTCCCCGTTGTCTTGGATGCAGGGATCGGAACGGCCTCCGACGCGACGACTGCAATGGAGTTGGGCTGCGATGCGGTCCTGGTCGCAAGCGCGATCACGCGCGCGCAGGACCCCGTTCGCATGGCCGAAGCGATGCGTAACGCGGTGATCGCCGGTCGGCTCGCGCGGTCGGCCGGCCGTATCCCGCGACGGCGCTACGCCGAGCCGTCTACGACTTTCGAGGGGATGCCCGACCTGTCCTAGGGGCGCGCGTACCGCATGAGCGGGGGTTCGCGGTCGGTCACCGTTGCGCTCCACGCGTTCCCGAAGTCCTGCAAACCTTGCTGGATAGCTCCGGCATCGAATGGGGGTGCAGTCGCACCGGGCATCGGACCTTGTTGGCACGCGTCTGTGGGGATGCGAGTTGTCTGAGCGCCACCCGGATGAGTGAGGGCGTCGATAACGAGGTAATACGTCACGGCATCGCCGACGATGTCGAGGTGGTCCACGGCTCGCCCCGGACACACGTCCTGCAAGAGGATGTTCGTCCCG
This sequence comes from Actinomycetota bacterium, assembly GCA_034665605.1. Taxonomy (GTDB): domain Bacteria; phylum Actinomycetota; class CADDZG01; order CADDZG01; family WHSQ01; genus JALZGD01. The sequence goes on from JAXDJM010000225.1 coordinate 4,332, forward strand.
CCGTCTAAAGCCTGGGTGCCGACAGGTTGGATCAGCTCGTCGCTCTCGCTGTAGATGTTCGTGTACGAGATGCCACCCGGGGTCTCATCGCCGGCGTTGAGCGCGGCGATGAATCGCGCCGACGTGCGCATCTGCCACACAGCTGCGTTGGCACTGCCATCGGCTGTGGCTGCATCCGCGTCGAGCGTGCCGTGATTGGGACTCGCCAATCCGATGTAGTCGTCTACGAAGCGACCCGAGGGAAAGAACTTGATCGCCCAGCGCGGCTCGAGGCCCCCTTGACTGTGACCCAATATGTCGATCTTCTCGCCGGTCTTGCGATGCATGATCTGGATCGCTCGAGCTACGTACTCGGAGGCGATCTGGATATCTCCCAGCGCGTTCTGCGGAAGCTGGATCCAACAGACGTCGAAATGTTGTTGGGGAAGCGCGTTCCAGTAGTTCCACGACCAGTTGAGATCTCTCGGAACGCCGGTCCCGTGGACAAGAAGGACGGGCTGAGAGGTCCCTGTCCCGGTTAAGTGCTTCAGTCCGCCATGGCACGCGAGGGCCGCGTCGAGCTTCGAGGTCGGCACCGAGTAATGAGCGTGGCCCGGCCACGACGATCCTTCGGCGCGGGCTGATACCGCGGGCGTGAGGGCGGAAGCCAATACACAGAGAGCGATCAAGACACGGCGCATATAGGTAGGAGGTTCTACCCGCATCGCACCGTCCCTTCACCTTGTCTCCGCGCTTAGCCCCGGTCCCTGCCGGGTAACTACACAAGCACGACCATTCGGCCACAGATGGAGGTGTGTCATGCCCCAGAAAAGCTGGAGCTCCAAGCGTGAGCGTCAGTACGAGCACATCAAAGACAGTGAGAAGAAGCAGGGTGCATCGACCAAGAAAGCCAAGGAGATAGCCGCTCGGACGGTCAACAAGGAAAGGGCCCGATCGGGCGAGTCCAAATCGAGATCTCGTAGCTCGGTCAAAGACATGTCCTCGTCGCGCCGCGGTGGCCAGCGATCGGGCACCAGCCGGCCCAAGGGCAGAACCAAAGAGCAGCTCTATAACGAGGCCAAAAAGCGGGGGGTCGAGGGTCGCTCGAAGATGACGAAGGACCAGCTCCAGAAGGCCTTGGCGGGAAAGAAGAGCTGACCTCGCCAGTTCCGCGCGGGGGCCGCGTTTGGATCGGCACTTCTGGGTGGCAGTACCGACACTGGCGCGACACGTTCTATCCAAAAGGCGTCGCGCAAACCAAGTGGCTCGAGTACTTCGCCCAGCGATTCGCAACGGTCGAGCTCAACGCGTCTTTCTACCGCCTGCCGGCGCGGGAGACATTTGAGAAGTGGCGCCTTCGAAGCCCCGACGATTTCGTGTTCGCGGTCAAGATGAGCCGCTACTTGACGCACATCAAGAAGTTGGCCGACCCTGAGGAACCGGTCGAGCGCTTCCTCAAACACGCGTCCGGGTTGGGGGACAAGCTCGGCCCGATCCTCATTCAGCTGCCGCCGACGCTTCCCGTCGACATCGATGCACTCGGACACACGCTTTCCTTGTTCCCCGGCTCGTCACGGGTGGCAGTCGAATTCCGTCACGACAGCTGGTTCGTCGACGAGGTCCGTGAAGTGCTCGAGAAGCACGGTGCGGCCAACTGCTGGGCGGATCGCGGGTCGCGCCCGATCACTGCACTGTGGCGCACTGCGGACTGGGGCTTCGTGCGGTTTCATCAAGGCAACGCGCGACCGTGGCCGTGTTACTCGACCGCGATTCTGTCGGATTGGGCGAAGAAGATCGCAGACACGTGGGGGCCGGACGGCGACGTCTACGCGTTCTTCAACAACGATCAGCGCGCATGTGCTCTCCGAGATGCGGTCGTGTTCTCGAAGCTTGTGGCAGAACGTGGTCTCGAGCCGACGCGAGTGCCCCCACGGAGGGACATAACGTTGGGTGAGAGCGAGGAGCGCGACGAGCCCGCAGGTCGCGACGCACTCTGGTAGCAATGGCACGTGGGCGACATCTATGTAGGAACCGCATCCTGGACGGATAAATCGTTGCTGGCGTCGGGCTGGTACCCGGCGGGCGCGAGCTCCGCGGCCGATCGCTTGCGGTTCTACGCCGAGAACTTCCCCCTGGTCGAGGTCGACTCCACCTATTACTTCCCGCCGTCGGAGAAGAACTCCGAGTTGTGGGTCGAACGCACGCCCAAAGATTTCATCTTCAACATCAAGGCGTTCTCTTTGATGACGCAGCATCCGACCAAAGCGGACGCGCTTTACAAAGACCTTGATCGACCGGACAAGAAGTCGCTCTACCCGAAAGACCTCGCTCCCGGCGTGATCGACGAAGTGTGGGACCGGTTCCTTTCAGCCTTACAACCGCTCTACGACGCGAAGAAGATGGGTTTGTTGCTGTTCCAGTTCCCCCCGTGGTTCACGATCGCCAAGAAGAACAAGGACTACGTCCTCGAGTGTGCCAAGCGCGCGGCCCCCTTCAAGATCTGCGTTGAGTTCCGCAATCGGACATGGATGACCGAGGACAACGTGCAGGAAACGCTCGACTTCCTGGAGGGGCACGGACTGCCATACGTTTGTGTCGACATGCCCCAGGGGTTCAAGAGCTCTCTTCCTCCCGTCGTGGCGGCAACCGCCGACGTCGCCGTGATGCGTTTCCACGGTCACAACGATGCCGAATGGGAGTCGGGCTCGGTGCAGAAGCGATTCAAATATCTCTATTCGAAGAAAGAGCTCGAGACATGGGCTCCCAAGATCAAGGAGTTGGCCTCGTCAACAGAGTCGACCCACGTGTTGATGAACAACTGCTACAGAGACTACGCACAACGAAACGCTCGAGAGCTTGCAGAGCTGCTGCGCTGATCTGTTTAACGCATCAGGCGCCGAACGGAAACGATCTCCATCAACAACAAGAAGATGAGCAACCCCGCCCCTGCGACCGCCAGAATTCCAAGGTTGGCTCCATGGTCCCTCGCTGCCATCAACGAACCCGCGAGTACCACAGCTCCTTCAACAAGCCACATCAAGAGAGCGGCGGTCTTGCCCAAGGTCCCGTCGAGTGAAGGCGGGGCCCCCACGCGGAACGAGAATCTCTGTCCAACTGGGACAACCATCCAAGCCCAGACCGCGACAGCTACCATCCCGATGTAGAGGGCTATCAGGAGAAACGGCATGCGAGCCAGATCGTCCCACGCGAACGCCAATCTCGACCTGTTGAATGCGGCCCATGAGCTGCAGGACCTGCGGAAACGCCATCTAACACAGTGCTTATCCCGAACTAGTCAACTGCATACGTCCTTTGCTGATGATTCGAGACCGATGAGGAGATCCGTTCGACGCACGGAGGTGCTTTGCAATGGCCGAGACTAGATCGGCAAAGGAGACCACGAAGAAGTCCGCCAAGAAGAGGACAACCGCGACCAAGAAGAACACGGTATTCACGGCCGAAGAACGAGCCGCGATGAGAGAGACTGCCCGAGAACGGACGCGGTCAGGCAACAATGCGGCCGAGGAAAGAGCGGCGCTCGAGGCGATCGCCGCGATGCCGAAGCCGGATCGCGCCATAGCGGAGCGGATCCATGCGATCGTTAAAGCCAACGCGCCGGATCTGTTACCCAAAACCTGGTACGGGATGCCCGCGTACGCCAAGGATGCCAAGGTCTTGTGCTTCTTCCAAGCCGCGGACAAATTCAAGGCGAGGTACGCGACGTTCGGGTTCAACGACACGGCGAACCTCGACCAAGGTGCCATGTGGCCGACCGCCTTCGCGCTGAAGGAGTTGACGGCGAAAGATGAGGCGAAGATCGCAAAGCTCGTCAAGAAAGCGGTGAGCTGAGCACGACAATCTACTAACAGGTCTTGGACGCCGTCAGTCCAAGTGATGGAAGCAACCGTGCGCGATGTCCGCTAGGGACGGCGGGTCCGGAGGAGGGGGATCGCCAAAAATGCCCCCTAGGAGGCAAAGCAAAGCAACCCTGAGTGAAGGAAACAGGGGCCCGGCGCCGAAGTGCCCGAGTAGCCGGTTTCCGGCCGAAAGCCCGTGGGTATGCGGGCGACCAACTCCAAGAAAGGTTCGACATGTCGAGTAGCGCTTCGCGAGAGACACGTCCCGTAATGAATCGTTTTCGGCTCGGTGCGATCGTGTTGAGCGCGGGACTGCTCGCCGGCTCGCTCGCGGGAGGCGGAGCCATCGCTGCAGCAGCATCTCCCGGCATGAACGCCGTTGGCAGTGTCAAACAGGTGTACGTCACGGCCCTCAAGCCCGGCGCGAAGGTGTCGCTCATCGACTCCGCAGGACACACCGTGAAAACACAGACCGTTAACTCGCTGGGTGGAGCCCTGTTCCGCAACGTTTCTCCGGGCAATGGATACCGCGTTAAGTCCGGGGGGGCCGAATCCGATCGGCTCACGGTGCACAACGGTGATGCGACACCATGGGATCCGAACATCTACAAGCAATCGATCCCCGATAACGGATACACCTACCTGACGACTCGAGACGGGACGAAGCTCGCGCTCACGGTGCATCCACCAACAAGCCCCGCAGGCGAACCCGGTCTACCGCCGGGTACCGACCCTCCCAGTGGTGGGCCCGACTACACTCCGCCGTACCCGACGCTGATCGAGTACTCGGGCTACGGATACGCCAACCCGGCCGGACCGACCAACGGCATCGCCGTACTCGCGAACCTCATGGGCTTCGCCGTCGTCGACGTGAACATGCGTGGGACGGGCTGTTCCAGCGGTGCTTTCGATTTCTTCGAGCCACTGCAGAGCCTGGACGGGTATGACGTGATCGAGACGATCGCGAATCAACCGTGGGTGAAGGACCACAAGGTCGGCATGATGGGCATTTCCTACGGCGGTATCAGCCAGCTGTTCACCGCCCAGCTCCGGCCACCCTCGCTGGAGGCCATCTCTCCGCTGTCGGTTATCGATGCCACGGCAACGACGCTGTACCCGGGAGGAAACCTCAACACAGGTTTCGCGGTTTCGTGGGCGAAGCAGCGTCAGGCCGAAGCGCGACCCGCAGGGCCGCATAGCGGTCAGCCCTGGGCTTACGACCAGATCCAGAGCGGTGACAAGACCTGCGCCGCTAACCAGGCGTTGCACCCCGAGGCCGCGAACCTCAACGCCAAGATCAAAGCCAATGACCACTACGTCCCGGCGGTTGCCGATCCTCTCGATCCCGACACGTTCGTGCACAAGATCAACGTTCCAACGTTCCTCGTCTGTCAGTGGGAGGACGAGCAGACCGGGGGACACTGCCCGCAGCTCGTCTCACACTTCACCGGCACGGACAAGAAGTGGTTCACGTTCACGAACGGCGCCCACATCGATTCTTTGGATCCCGAGACCTACAATCGTTGGTACGACTTCCTCGAGCTGTATGTCGCCCACCAGGCGCCCGCGATGAACCAGGCACCGACGCGCGCGGCTGCGCCGGTCATCTATCAAGCCGCCATGGGACTCCCTCAGGACGACAACGTCACTCTGCCCCCGGATCCGATCCAAGCGCTTCCCACCTACGACCTCGCGCTCCAAGCCTTCGAGCAGTTGCCGGAGGTCCGCGTGTTGTTCGATAACGGGGCAGGGACCGGGCCTAGTCAAAGCGCCAAACCGGGCGATCCCTATCCCGGATTCGAGGCGTCCTTTCCTTCGTTCCCGATACCCCACACCGAAGCTCAGACTTGGTACTTCGGACCGAAGGGAACGCTCGCCGACTCCGCGCCGAAGAAGGCGGCTATCGACGAGTACACCTCGGACGCAAGCGCGCTCCCTCTCACGGACTACGGAAAGAACACTGGTGGCGGCGGCTTGTGGGGCAACGCGTCCCAGTGGGATTGGAAGTGGGAACAGAACCCGGACGGTACGGCCGTGTCCTATGTCTCAGATCCGTTAAAGAAGGACACCACCGTTGTCGGGGCCGGCGCCGTCTATGCCTGGGTGCGTTCCTCGAAGCGCGACGTCGATCTTCAGGCAACCATCTCAGAGGTTCGCCCCGACGGCAACGAGACGTTCGTACAGAACGGTTACATGCGTGCCAGCGAGCGAAAGCTCTCAACCGGTTCCGACAACATGTTCAAGACCCCGAGCACGCTGCTCAACCCGATCCCGACCTTCACCAAAGCCGACGCCAAGCGCATGCCTCGGGGGAAGTTCGTGAAGGTTGTCATCCCTCTCTATTACGAGGGGCACGCCTACCGGTCCGGGTCGCGCATCCGGGTGACGATCGCCGGGCCGAACGGACAGCAACCCGTGTGGTCGTTCGGTAAGCCTGTGCCCGGCAAGTCGAAAGTCGCCATCTCGTTCTCGTCTTCGAAACCGTCAACCCTTGTGCTTCCCGTCATCCCGGGCGTGGGCGTATCCAGTGGGTTGCCGGCTTGTCCGAGCCTTCGTAGCGAGCCATGCAGGC
>JAXDJM010000226.1:0-2691 GCA_034665605.1 Actinomycetota bacterium
CATGGCGTGATGCAGGCTCACTCGACGCATCTGGTCTCGGTGATCCTTCAGATCCTTGCGCTCAGCCTCGTCCCGTTCACGCTGTTCCAGTTCTTCCTCCGTGGCTTCTATGCGATGCAGGACACCCGAACTCCATTCATCGTCAACGCGATCTCCGTCGCCGTCGCCGTCACCATCAACGCGTTCGCGTTCCATTTCTTCGCCGTTCAAGGGCTGGCCGCGGGCAATGCCATCGCGTACACATTCGCTTCGATCGCTCTAGGTACGCAGCTGGCCCGCGCCGCGAACGGCTTCGACATCTCCCGAATGACCGCCAGCGCGATGCGGATCGCGGTTGCCAGCGCCGTCATGGGCCTGGTCGTGTGGGGAACCACTCGCGCGACACAGCATCTGGTCGATGCGTCCTCGATAGCCCGCCAAGCGCTGGGGTTGGTCATCCCCGTAGCCGTCGGAGGCGTCGTCTATGTAGGTGCAGCGATCCTGTTGCGGGTCGAAGAGCTGAGCTTCCTTCGCTCGCTGCTCACTCGAAAAGGGGCAGGACCGGACGCGCTCCCCTAACGGCGCGATCGCCGGAAGCGGCGCGCTGCTCGTCTCAGGTAACGCGGGACGTGCGCGTGCTTGGTAGCGAGCCACCGCGCCATCCCCCCGGTGGACGCAGGGTCGGTGACGATCGCGCGCCACGTTGCTGCGCGGCTCAGGGGCGCCGGAACCGAGGCGTCTCGGATCGCAGCCACGGCCGGGCTCGTGCCGGGACTCGGAGACAGACTTGGGGACAGGCTCGGCAGGATCGAAGGGGACGGTGACGGCTTCGACCCCGGGCCCGGCAGCACGAGGAGTGACGAGGACACCGCGCGCTCGTTTCCGTCCGACGGTCGATTCAGCACGCCTTTGCCCTTCACGTAGAAGGTGGTCGATCCTCCCCCGTCGATGTTCAAGGCATAGGTGGCGCCCAGGGACGCGAACAGCGACGAAAACTCGCGCAGCGACATACCCACGCTGTAGCCGGGCTCACGTCCATCGACCGTGACCAGCAAGACGTGACCATCGCCGGTGGTTCCGATCCCGGTTCGGGGATGGCGCAAGAGGAAGGGGGCCGTGCCGTCGACGCTCTGTCTCTGGACTTGACCGCCGTCGATCAGCGTCGGGTTGCCCCCCACCGTGTCCATGAGATTGGAAACGTCACCCGACCATCTAAGGCTCGCGCTCTCGCCCGGGACGAGCGACGAGATTGCGCCGGCAGCAGCCGAGCTCCTCGTGGCGGAGACGACATCACCATTCAAACGTTTCAGCGCGCGCCCACAACGCGTCTTGTCCACGACCATCGGGGTCTGCGTCCCTGCTCCCGAGTTGAACTGTGGCGATCCCGTCGGCTCGACCCGGACCTGACATTGGTTCTGTGGCGGCGTCTCGACCGAACCCCCTTTGGGAGTGAACTCACGCACATCCCCGGCGGGAGATGTTTCGGTGTCATTCACGGCATCGATAGAGATGGGTCCGGCTGTGCTCGGTCGCAAGGTCGTGGTGATGTGTGGATGCCCGATGAAGGTCGACGTCTCCTGCTGGTTCCACTCGAAGTTGCGTCCGTAGATCAAGGAAGTAGTTATCAATCGTCCGTCGTCCGCGAAGACATCGATCGGCCGCCCGGTCGATCGACCGTAGTCACCGTTGATGGCGGCAAGTGCTCCGTGGCTGCGCGCCATGGAAGACGTCGTTTCGAACCCGGGGATCTCGTTGTTGGCCAATGCAACGTCAAGGGTGCTTTCGGCCGCGAGGTCCACGGACAGATAGCGGATGTGCCATGGCCCGCGCGGGTCATAGATATTCGTGTAGGTCACCCCGTATCCCAGGCTGCGAGTCGTCGACCGATAGCCCTTCGCACCGCCTGGAGCAGCCACCGATGCGAGCGCGCACGCGAGCGCGGCAGTGATAGCGGTTGCTACTTTGGATCTCCCCCTCATCGCGAAGAGGCTACACACCAGGGACGGGCGCGTCACGCGCCGGGGTGGTTCTCCTTGCTTGCGAGCTGTTCCTTGAGCGAGCCAAGCTCGCGTTCCAACCTCTCCACCCGCTCCTTGAGCTCCGACGTACGAGATCCGGCGGTGTACACCGCACCGTCCGGCAAGTCGCGCGTCACCACTGCATTCGCGCCGATGAAACACCCCCGACCGATCTTTATCGGCCCCAGAAGCTTGGCTCCGGCGTAGATCTTGCAATCGTCGCCCACTTCGGGGAACCCGTCGATGAAGTTCTCCTCGAAGTTCGCCCGCGCCGATCCACCCATCGTCACCTCATGAAGGATCGAAACGTTCGATCCGATCGTGACCCCTTTGCCGATGACGATCCCGGAGGTATGTGTGAGCCTGAGGCCCCCTCCGATCGCTGCACCAGGATGGATATCTGCCCCCGTCAAGAAGTAATTGAGCCGCCACACGAGCTCGGCAGCAGTGTGCAGGTGCCGCTCCCACAAGATGCGTGCCGCCCGATAGAGCGCGATCGCAAGAGGGCCGGGACGCGTCAGTATCCGCTGGAGGGCCATCCCGAAAGAGGGCCGGCCCGAGTGCGTACCTTCAGCCGAGAAAAGGCGCGCGACGTCGCCTCTCAAACCTTCGGGAAGACGTGAGCCGGCAGACACCGGCCAAGCCTACGCCGCGCTACTTCTTCGAGAAGGACAACGACCCGTTCACCTGTCCC
>JAXDJM010000227.1:0-5231 GCA_034665605.1 Actinomycetota bacterium
CCTCGACAACTACCTCGCGATGACGAGCGGCGTCCCGCCGAACCCGATGACCACGAGCGACTGCTTCATCTATCTGACGGCCTTGTGCGTGCAGGACGCGACCAACATCGCGGATCAACTGGAAGCCCAGGGCTATTCGTGGAAGGGCTATATGGATTCCATGAAAGAGCCTTGCCAGCATCCACCCGAGAACACGCAAGATCCTTACCAAACGGGATACGCGACGAGACACGATCCGTTCGTGTACTACCGATCGATCGTGGACGATCAAGCTCGCTGCACCAGTCATGTCGTTGCGCTTCCACAACTGTGGAAGGACATCGCGGCCGGCAGCGTTCCTAATTACTCGTTCATCACTCCCGATACGTGTCACGACGGTCACGATTCCGGCTCCCCCTGCAAGCACGACGGCGGGATAATAGAGGCCAATCTCTATGCCCACAAGTGGGTGCCCAAGATCCTCCACTCCGCGTCCTACAAGAAGGGTGGGGTCATCTTCGTCACGTTCGACGAAGGAGGGTTCGGCGACGACGACACGCCCGGGTCGGCGACCGGAGGCAATGCCGATTACGGCGGCCACGTCTACACGTTGCTTCTGTCCCCGAACGTGGCACCCGGGACGAAGCTCGAACAGAGCTACAACCACTACGCGCAGCTGAAGACCGTCGAGGACGTGTTCTGCCTCGACTATCTCGGCGGCGCGGCAAGCCCGGGGGTCGCATCGATGATCGACGCCCTGCACCAGCCCCGCTGCGCGCTCGAGCACAGCTAACCGAGGGGTCCGCGGCCCCCTGAGGGCCCCGTGCTACCCTGCCGAAAAGCCCCTCTAGCTGGGAGAACGCGTGGGTTTACGGATCTTGGGCGCGCTCGTAGCGATCGTGCTGGTCTCCTACTCGACGTACCGGTATCGGGCCGGAAGACTGCGTCGCGGCGAGACCCTTTTGGTCGCGATCGTCACTGCCGCGCTGCTGACTGCGGCGTTCGTGCCCAACCTGTTCGACCCCGTTCTGTCGGCCCTGGGATTCCATGCCGGTAACGAGCGGCGGATCATCGGGCTCCTCGTCATCTCCAACCTGTTCACGCTCGTTCTCGTCTTTAGAGGGATGTCCCGCGACGACCAGCTTTCCGCCGAAGTGGGTGACTTCGTCGACTACGTGGCTCTGAAGCGCCTCGAAGATGCGGGCTGGGATCCGCAACCGGGCGCGTGCGCGGTGGTCATCCCCGCTTACAACGAGGGCGACAACCTCCCCGCAGTTCTGGGCGAGATGCCTGTAGAGGTCGCCGGCCTACCCATCGTCCCGATCGTGGTCGCGGACGGCGCGACGGATGCAACCGAAGCGACCGCGCGCAACCTCGGAGCGATAGTGATCCGGCGAGACTTGCGGCGCGGCTCGGGGGCCGCGGTCCGACTCGGCTACGAAGCAGCCTTGAAGGCGCGCGCGAAGGTCGTGGTGACGATCGACGCCGACGGGCAACACGATCCCAAAGAGATGAGCCGTCTCGTCGAACCGCTATTGGACGGCCGTGCCGACATGGTTCAGGGATCCCGCGTCCTGGGATCGTTCGAGATCGAATCGAACGCACGCTCGCACGGTGTGAAGTTGTTCGCCAAGCTTCTGAGTGCATTGAGCCGCACCAAGATCACCGATCCATCGACGGGGTATCGAGCGATGACGGCGGCGGCCCTGAGACGACTCGACCTGCGCCAGGATCAGTTCTACGTTTCCGAGGTGATCCTCGACGCCGCTCGCAAGGGCCTTGGAGTGATCGAGGTTCCCATCACGCTTCGCAAGAGAGCGTCCGGCGCGACGAAGAAACCGACGACGATCCGTTACGCGTGGGGGTTCTCGAAAGCGATCGTTCGCACCTGGCTTCGTTAGTTAGGCGGGCGTTTCGACGTAGTAGTCCTCGGTGTCGTCGTCCCAGTCCATGTTGACGACACCCCGAGCGTTGGCGGCCTTCACGAACTGCAGGAAGCCCCCGTATCCGAAATCTTTCTCGGAGAAGTTCGGCTGCCGTTTGCGCATCTGGTCCTTCAGGCCCGATAGCGGAGGACCCCCGTCATCGTCTTCTAGCTCGGACACGATCTCGCGCAGCAATTTGAAGGCCTGCTCCTCGCCGCCGCCATCCGAGGGGAAGTCCACGAACGGGTCGCCTTCAGAAGAGCTGGGTCGCAACTCGACGAAGCCCTTGGACGCAAGGAAGCTCATTAGCTCGCCCCATGTACGGAACCCGTAGTCGCTCTCGGAGAACGCGGGGTCCTTCCTGAGGATGACCCTCTTGATCATCGACGACAGCACCGGGCCTTCCGACGAGCCTTTCAGGCCCGACAGAGTGCGAGTGATGGTCTGCGCTACGCCGCGCAGATCCGACGTTTCTCCGTTGCTAACGTTCCCTTCATTAGGCTCACCCTTCGAACGTGCCGCCGGCTTCCGGGGGGCGCGAGATGGTCCCCGGCCGGCCAGTCGCTCGTAGAAGAGGAACTCGTCGCAGGCTCCCGGCAGAAGCTCGGACGTCGAGCCTTCGACGCCGACCCCGATCACACGGCGGTTGAGCTCTCGCAGCTTCAGGACCAGCGGCGTGAAGTCCGAATCGCCTGAGGCAACGACGAATGTGGTGATGAAGTCTCGCTCGAACGCAACCTCGAGCGCGTCGACGGCCAGCTTGATGTCGGCCGCGTTCTTTCGCACCATCCCCGTGCGTTGAGGAACTTCGATCAATTCGACCCGCTGCGCGACGAGAGCTTGGCGATGATCGGCGAACAGGTTCCAGTCTGCGTAGGCGCGGCGGATCACGATCCTGCCGCGTTCGGACAACGCTTCCATGATGATCGCGATGTCGAGCGTGCCACCGCGATCCCGTGCCCCCAGTGCCAGGTTCTCGTAGTCCAAGAACAGGGCTATGCGTTCTTCTTCGTTGGCCATCTTCTAGACCTCTCTCAAGTTTCTATCTCTTCGATGAATGGTGGGTTGTCGGTCGCCTTCACCATCATCTTCCCCCGGGCGACTGCAACGATGGCGAGTCCGGCAAGTTCGCGCCTCCAACCGGTCAAAAGTGGATGGGCCTTGGGATCCTCTTTGCCGGTGATGGCGTCGGCGATGAGCGCCTCGAGCTCGGCCCTGGTGGCGACCGACTCGGGGGCTATCCCCGCCCGTTCGCACCTGGCTCTCAGCACGGCGTCGGCCAGCCCGGCGATTGCTCTCGTGCGCACCTGGATCGAGCGAGGAGGCATCGCCGTCCGCTCCACGGGCGCCGCCTTCTTGCCTCTGGCGATCGCTTGCACGATCGCCGAGCCGGAGCGACCTATCTCGCCCTGTGAAAGACCTCTGATCTTCTGGAGCTGATCGGCGGCCTTGGGCGAACGCCGTGCAAGCTCCACGAGGGTGGGGTCCTTGACGATCCAGCCGCGCGGAAGGTCGCGTTCACGTGCCGCCTCGTCGCGCCACGCGGCCAGCTCGCGCAGCACCGCGAGCTGCGCGGACGACAGCGAGCCGCGGCCCGAAACACGTTTCCATGCACCGGTCGGGTTGGCGCCGTAGCTGTCTTCATCTTCGAGTGCACGCATCTCCTCGGCCACCCACTGTGAGCGCCCGAGCTCGGCGAGCTTCGCGTCGAGGGCATCGGCCACCGCCGGCAGATAACGGACGTCGTCGGCCGCATAGGTCAGCTGGCTATCGGTAAGGGGCCGCTGACACCATTCGGTGTAACTCTCACCTTTGACCAGCGTGGTGCCGGTCAATGATTCGACGACGCGGGCGTAGGGAAGTGACGAGCCGAGACCCGCGAACGCGGCCGCGATCTGCACGTCGAACACGTTCGTCGGAACCACTTCGAACATGTCGTGAAAGATCTCTAAGTCCTGCTTGCCGGCGTGCACGATGATCCTGATGCCGGGATCCGAAAGAGCTTGCGCCACCGGACTCAGGTCGACGTCCTCGAGCGGATCGACGACTGCAACCTCGTCGCCGGCCGCGATCTGCACCAAGCACAGGCGCGCGCGATAGGTGCGCTCACGCATGAACTCGGTGTCGAGGGCCAGACGTCCGTCCGAGGCGGCCAGGTCCAGAGCTCTCTGTAGATCCCCGGTCGTCGTTACAACTTGGGGGACGGCTCGCGTCAAGACGCGGGCAGCCCCAACTCGCGGCCGATGATCATCCGCATCACTTCCGACGTGCCCTCGCCGATCTCGAGGATCTTCGAGTCCCTGAAGTGACGGCACACCGGGAACTCCTCGATGTATCCGTAGCCCCCGTGGACCTGAACGGCCTCACGCGCAACGTCGACGGCGATCTCTGATGCGAATAACTTCGCCTGCGCGGCTTCCTTCTTGTAGGGCCGTCCGCTCTCCTTAAGCCACGCGGCCCGGTAGTAAGCCGATCTTGCCAAGTCGGTCTTCGTCGCCATGTCGGCGATCTTGAACTGGATCGCTTGGAAGCTGCCGATCGCCTGACCGAACGCGCTTCGTTCCTGGGCGTACTTGAGACACTCGTCGACACATCCTTGCGCGAGCCCGGTTGCCAGCGCCGCGATCGCGATCCGGCCGTCGTCGAGGATCTTCAGGAAATTCCGGAACCCCTCGCCGCGGTCGCCCAACAGGTGAGATTCGGGAACGCGGCAGTCGTTGAATGCCAGCTCGTGCGTGTCGGAGTGCCACCAGCCCATCTTTCGGTAGGAGCTCCCAACCTCGAACCCGGGGGTGCCGTTGGGAACGATGATGGCCGAGATCTCACCGGGGCCGGTGATAGCGGTAACCGTCACGAACTTGGTTATCGCCGTTCCGGAATTGGTTATGAACGACTTCGACCCGTTGATGACCCACTCGCCATCGTCGATCTTGGCGGACGTCTTCGTCGCCCCTGCATCGGATCCCCCTCCCGGCTCGGTGAGCCCGAACCCGGCCAGGGCTTCACCGCGTGCAAGCGGGGTGAGCCACTCCTTTCGCTGCGCGTCGGTGCCGAATCGGTAGATCGGCATGGCGCCCAACCCGACGGCCGCTTCGAGCGTGATCGCGAGCGAGGAGTCCACGCGCGCGATCTCCTCGATCGCCAGACACAGCGTCAGGAAGTCGGCGTCCGAGCCCCCGAATTCCTCGGGAAACGGGAGCCCGAAGAGTCCCAGCTCGGCCATCTGCCCCACCGCGTCGAGTGGCAGCTCGTGCTCAAAGTCCCAGCGCTCTGCGTTGGGACGGATCGCGTCGTCGACGAACCCGCGAACGGCCTTGTGGAATTCTG
>JAXDJM010000228.1:0-3499 GCA_034665605.1 Actinomycetota bacterium
GTCGGGAACGTCTCGTATCTCGGACAGCATCTTCGGAGCCAGCGGGTCGCTGACGTCCCAGATCTGGCCTTCACTGAGGCACGCCATGTAGGCGAGGTTGCCGACCACCGTTCCGTCGTGACAGCCGATGGCGGGCAGGACACTTGGTGTCGCCACGACCTTTGCTTTCGCCGGGTTCGTGATGTCGACGACTGAGATCTTTCCGTGAGCACTGGCGCAAGGGCCGCTCGTCGAGACCGTGTAGGACTGCACGTAGACGAGTCCCCGACCGTTGTGGTCGAACGTGACGTTTGTGTGCGACCCGCACTCGGTCGGGATGAACTTGACCTCGCGCGGGTGCGCACGATCCGAGATGTCGACGAGGCGGATGCCTTCTTCACCCTGTCCACCGTGGACGTTGCAGCCATCTTTCTTCGTGCTGCTGTTGCCGCTCGGTGAATCGATGCTCATGACCGCGACGTTGTGCCATAGCCCAACGTCGTAGCCCGATCCCACGCACGGCAAGTAGCCAACCTCGCGTGGGGACTTGGGGTTGCGTACGTCGATGATGTGCAGTCCGGCCGGCCTTGTCGATCCGTTGACCGCCAGCACCGCGTAACCGTCCGGCGTAAACACCACATCGGTTGCGCCGGCGAGCCGAAGGTTGCCGATCAAGCGCATGTTCGGGGAATGGTCGTCGGCTGCTGACGCCGGCATCATCGTGACTGCCACCGCCACGACGAGCGAACAGATCATTGCGGTTACGCGATGCATCATCCACAACCTTTCGGATCGAGTTGGGCGTCGATTTCTGTCGGCGCGATTCGCGCGTGACTGATCTGCTCGAAGTTGTAGCCGTAAGAGATCAGGTGCGGCTCGCTCCACGCCGTTCCGAGGAAGCTGATGCCCATCGGTTGATGCGAAGCGGGTGCGTAACCGCCGGGAACGATCACGGTGGGGTAGCCGGCCGCCGCGCTCACGTTCGCGTAGGCGGGACCCGGTGCGACGATGGCATCGAGGCTGTCTGTCGTGAGAGTTCCGTCGATCGCGGCTCGAGCCGCTTGGATCGAGGCCTGGGCGTGAGCGTCGGTCGCAGGGTTCATCACTCCGGGTGTTGCGTCCGAAGCCTGGAGGAGTGACTGGCCGTACTTCATCTTGTCGGGGTGCTGTTGGTTGTAGGCGACGATGTCCGAGAGGGTTCGAACCCGCAACTTGGGCGACGTCTCGGTAGCAAGGTACTGATTCAAAGAAGCTTTGAACTCGTTCGGGATCGCGGTGATCTCGACCAGCCCGTCGTTTGACGTGTAGTAGAGCTTGTCGGTCTCGACCAGAGTCGCGCCGGCCTTCTTCAGATCGGCAAGAGCCTTGTCGAAGATCGGCAGCTGGGTGCTCGATAAGCCCTGCCGGTCCTGGTCGCTGTAACCGATCCGCACGCCCTTCAGCCCACCCTGGTTCAAGAACTTCGTGTAGTCGGATCCTGCGGGGATGTGACCTTTGGAATCCGCCGTGCGGTCGTCTTTCGCATCCGCACCGACCATCGCGCTCAGCATGGTCGCCGCGTCGGTAACGTCGCGCGCCATCGGCCCCGGTGTATCGAAGCTTGGAGACAACGGAAGGATGCCGAAGCGGCTGATCAATCCGGTCGTCGGCTTGATGCCCACGAGGCTGTTCGCGTCGGACGGGCTCAGGATGCTCCCGGACGTTTCGGTCCCTACCGTCGCTGCTGCGAAGGCCATGCTGCCGGCAACTCCGGACCCCGCGCTCGATCCACTCGGCGTCAGCGCGAAGTTGTACGCGTTAACGACCTGACCCCCGAGCGAGCTGTAACCGGCCGGCGCGTTGAGATCGACCCACCCCGCAAACTCCGAGAGGTTCGTCTTGCCGAGGATGATGGCTCCGGCATCCTTCAGCTTCTGAGCGACCGTCGCTTCATCCAGCGGGACGCTTCCCTTGAGCGCGATCGAGCCCGCCGTCGTCGGCATGTCGGTCGTGTCGATGTTGTCCTTCACGAGAACGGGGATCCCGAAAAGCGGGCCGGAAGCCTTGCCCGACCGCAGCAAAGCGTCGTTGTGGGCGGCTTCATCGAGAGCATCGGGATTCAGGGCCCGGATCGCATCGAGCTGACCGTCGTAAGCGTGGATGCGCTTCAGATATGCAGACACGAGCTGCCGGTCGGTGATGCGCCCGGTTCGCAGAGCATCCTCGAGCTGGGGGATCGTGGTGGTCTCGAGCGGCAGGCCGCCGATAGCCGCCGAGCATTCCGGCGCGACGCCCGACCCACCGGCGTGAGCTCCCCCGATCGACAAGAGCAGCAAGGCGGCTGCGGCCGCGGATCCAAAGCGCAGCATTGACGAGCGCATACAAGAGGTTTCTGCAGCCGGCCCCCTAGTCCTGCGCAGGGCTGTGGACGAGCCTGGAGAATGTCCCGTGAACTGCCCCGAAACCCCGAACGTGGAAAACTGGCCTCGATGGCGTCTGCCTATTCGAAGAAGCTCAAGAGATCGGCGCGCGCATGGATGCTGCGGCGCCGGCGTTCCCGCGCGACGAAGAAGCGTGCGACCAATCGCAAGATGGTGTGGTTGCTCGGTGCGATCCTGATCGTGTTGATGGGCCTGTTCGCGTGGTCTCTTGCTTACCTGTTCGTCGGCACGCAGCCCCCCGGCACCCAGCTCACGCTCGATCAGTTGAGTGCCTTGTCGACGGCTCATCGACTCGACAGCGCGTCCTTCCTGGACGCGGACCACATCGTGGAGGGAACCTTTAAGGCGCCCGCCCCAGAGCCTTCGACCACGGACAAGAAAGGCTCGAAGAGCTCGTCCAAGTCGTCCAAGTCGTCCTCGAACGCCGGTGGATCGACGACCGGCAAGACCGGCTCGAAGTCCGGGTCGCACTCGAAACCAAAACCGCAACCCGAGCCGGCCTCGGGGACGAGCCTGGGGGGAACCGAGTCCCACGCTCCACCGGGAAGTGGAAGCTACTGGCTCAGCTACCCGTCGTCGGACGCAGTGACGGCGGTTCTGGTGAACATGGCAACAACCTCGGGAGCGAGCGTCTCGATCGACTCGCAACCCGGTAAACAAGCGGTGCGCACGGTCGCCACGTTCTTGCTCCCGCTCATGATCCTGGCCAATCTGTTCGCGCTGTTGTTCTCCGCGTCGCGCGGTGGTGGATCCGTGATCGGCGAGATCATGATGTTCGGAACGGTCGGCAAAGGCTCGCAGAAGAAGAAGGGAGCCGGTGCGATCACCTTCGGTGACGTAGCCGGTGCCGATGAGGCGGTTGCAGAGCTAAAAGAGGTCCGCGATTACCTCTCCGATCCCGAGAAGTACGAAGAGATCGGCGCGGCGCCACCGAAAGGCGTCCTGCTGTTCGGCCCGCCGGGGTGTGGCAAGACCCTCCTTGCGAAGGCCGTTGCCGGTGAAGCAGGAGTCCCGTTCTTCTCGGTCGCGGGTGCCGAATTCGTCGAGTCGCTCGTCGGTGTCGGGGCGGCCCGTGTCCGTGACCTGTTCCAAAGAGTGAG